>NZ_JBLYZG010000005.1:0-164608 GCF_049310245.1 Endozoicomonas sp. ALB115
CGGTGGTCGTTGCTCCGGTGGTCATTGCCTCGGTGGTCGGTGCTTCGGTGGTCGGTGCTTCGGTGGTCGTTGCTCCGGTGGTCGTTGCTCCGGTGGTCATTGCCTCGGTGGTCGGCGCTTCGGTGGTCGTTGCTCCGGTGGTCATTGCCTCGGTGGTCGGCGCTTCGGTGGTCGTTGCTCCGGTGGTCATTGCCTCGGTGGTCGTTGCTCCGGTGGTCATTGCCTCGGTGGTCGGCGCTTCGGTGGTCGTTGCTCCGGTGGTCATTGCCTCGGTGGTCGGCGCTTTGGTGGTGGTTGCTGCGGTGGTCCTGGTATCGGTGGTTACATTTCGACGAGTCAACACCGTTACATCAGAAGCTGCTGTACCTGAGAGAGTTACATTTCTGCCCGATAACGCCGTTGCAACAGGAGCTGCTGCACCTAAAAGGGTTAAGCCATAAATGCCACCAGACGCAGCGCCAACCAACCCAATGGCTCCAGCAGTTGCCAGAAAAGGGTGACGGACAATCCATTTAAACGCCCTGGTCCCACAACTTCTTCGATTATCCTGCCTCACACCCGATTCGGCATCGCTTTGTGGAGCCTTTACGAAACTACGAAGCTCAATATTTGAAAATGCTGCTTGATTCATGAAAATGGCCTTTTTATGGTTAACTCATTTTAACGATTAAAATAGTCAGATAAGTCAATCAGTAAAAAGTTCCCGGTAACTATTCAGTGAACCCTGCAAACCAGCTTACCAGACTGGTAAGGAATACCTGCCTTATAATAGCTACGGACCTGGATGAACTTTTTTCAGCCAGGTGGGTCATGGATTCGCAATTCTTTGAGACGACTTTCATCCCAGTTCTTTATCTCGCTGAGAGGCTATGTGTTCAGCATGTTTTTCCAGTCTCAACTGGCGGGTCGGCCACTGCTTTGGGTCTTCCCGAACAAGAAGTCGTTGCTCGTTTAAATAATATAAACGAGCAATTCTATCTACCCAGGCAATGCTCCATTTTTCTAAATCCGGGTCACCACGACTGGCATCAATAAAGTCTCGCCTGACATGAGCCCAGCAGAAGGCCAGAACAAAGTGACTTGAACAAGGCTGAAAGGAGTACAGGATTGTTCTGAAGTGCATTCAGGCGTAGTGATTTCAAGCATCTATCAAGGATAGCTGAACAGGGCTATTGATGCTTGAATAATGGATTTAGCGAATGGTTACCTAAAGTTTTTCGATATAATTCTGACTGCATTAATAATCAGGCGCTACTGCGGTTCTCATTCTGCGGGGATTGTAAATGTCAATCTCTTCATATATGTGTTCATGCTGGTGCCCCCCCCTATCCCCGGGTTCCTCAAGTAACATCATCGGTTGATCAACCGCCTCCTGTGCCTGACCCGCTTTGTTGACTGCTACCAACTCCTGCGGGTCACCGGCATCGACGGGAGACGGCCTGCGGCAACAATGACGATAGATGTACCCCCCCACAACACCTGCCAACACTAAGGACACAGCAGCCCCCAGGGTAATACCGGCTATTGCGCCGTTACTCAGGGTAGTTGCGAGCGGTGCCGTACTGGTGGGCAGTGTCATGGTGGCCCCCGGAAAGCTCATGGCGGTGCTCGATGCCGTCGCTGGTATGACCGGTTCGCATGCCAGCACCCCGGGCCAGCCTGTGTACACCTCCGTCGTATTGGTAACCACGCCCCCTGGCTCAATCCGGCCTGCGTCAATATTCGCCGAGGCATTATTACCGGAGGCAGTTGCCCTGGGGTTCACCGCCCGGGTATCGGTAACGCTGGCATTGTCCCTGATCATACCGGCACCGATACCGGCATGGGCACGGACTCCCGAGGTTTCCACCTCACTGTTGTGAGACCGGGTGCCAACGATCCTTGCCCGGGGATCCATCAACCCGGCCCCGATACCTGCATTGGCCTCAGCGCCGGAGGTGGTCACCGACGAAAAGCATTGTGCTGAGGTATTTTCCATCCTGGCACTGCGGCCCATCCTTCCAGCTCCGATACCGGCATTGGCACCATCACCCGAGGTGGATACCTTAGAGTTTTTCGCCAAGGTATTGGCTATCCCTGTGCCATTGCCCATGGCCCCGGCCCCGATACCGGCATTGGCCCGGTCACCGGTGGTCTTCACCCTACTTCTGACAGACCGTGTGCCAGCAATCCCTGCCCCGGAATCCATGAACCCGGCCCCGATACCGGCATTGGCCTGGTCACCGGTGGTCTCCACCCTGCTTTCGACAGACCGGGTACTCGCCATCCTTGCCCCGGGATCCATCAACCCGGCCCCGATACCGGCATTGGCCTCAGCGCCGGAGGTGGTCACCGACGAAAAGCGTTCTGCTGAGGTATTCTTCAGCATGGCACTGCAGCCCATCCTCCCGGCTCCGATGCCCGCGTTGGCACCATCACCCGAGGTGGATACCTCACAGCCCTGCCCCAGGGTATTGGCTACCACTGTGCCACGGCCCATGGCCCCGGCCCCGACACCGGCATTGGCCTGGTCACCGGTGGTCTTCACACCATTGACAAATGCAGTTGTGTTGGTGACAGTGCCACCGTTATCTACCTTGCCACCGCCGATGGCGGCATGGCTCCCCTTACCGGAGGTGGTTACCTCGCTCCCGAATGCTGAAGTGCTGGCCACGGTGCCGTTCACATAACCTGCGCCGATGGCGGCATTGGCATTATTACCGACGGTTTTCACTCGGCATCTCAAGGCTTCGACATGGGAAATCACAGCATCATTGCCAATACTGCCACTACCAATACCGGCGTCGGCCCCCTCACCGTGGGTGACCACCGTGCTGTTTTTCGCCAAGATGTCCACTACCGCCTCCCCCGACAGGACTCCCGCCCCGATACCTGCATCGGCATCATTGCCGGTGGTTATGACCTGGCTGTTTTCCACAAAAATGTCACGAATGGTGCCGTTGCCGCTCACTCCACAAGCCACCACGCCCGCTGGCCGACTGGCGCTGACGATATTGGCACCAGTAAAGTGCAGGTTACCAATGGTCCCGCCACCCTCAACGGTATCCACCAGGCAGCAACCCAGGTTGGCAATCGTAGTGGTATAGTTCTGGCCATTGTACTGGCCAGTAAAGCGGCTGATGGGTCGGCTCAGGTTTCTGGCATCAATATCTTTGGTTTGGATATAGTTGCCGTTTATTGGATAGTTGGGGTCGATGCCGATTTTACCCAGGGTCTCAACGTCGGTGACTTCAATCATCTGATGGGTGACTGTTGGCGGCGTGGAGCTGGAAGTCAGGGTGTGCGTAGAAGCTGTCATTGCTTCTGGTGTTGAGGTTTGTGCAGATGCGGTGACTTGGCTGCCAGTGGTTGGGATGGCTTCCGGAGCAACAGGACATAACTCTAACCCGGCGAGACTGTCACCTGTTAATGCCTCAAAATAGCAGTCACTGGGCCGACAATTCGGCTTCACCAGGGGAGGGTCAACAGCTTCACAGAAATTATCCAGCAAGTAACTGCAATCCCCGATGGTGTCTCGTTGCAGTTTATCGTTAACGCGGACATCACAGTAAGTGGGGTTACGCCCTCCCCCGATATTATTCGGAAAACTGGTCTGACTACTTTCGACAGTGCTTTTTACCGCCTTGGTGTTGACAACATTGCCAATAAACGCAGAACCGATACCGGCATAGCCAGAAGCACCGGAGTTTTTAACCGTGCTGTTGAATGACATTGTGTTAGCAACAGCTCTATAGGTTCCACCGGTTCCACGAGGAGGAGTAAAGACCCCCGCCCCGATACCGGCAAAACTGGAAACACCGGAGGTTTCCACTGTGCAGTTTATCGCTGTGGTGTTGACAGCAGCCCCCATACCCACTCCGATACCGGCACTACCACCATCAGAACCGTGGTTTTCCACCGTGCAGCCAATTGCCAGAGTGTCGGCTGCAGCCCCCTTACCCACCCCGATGCCGATATTACTCGAATTACCGTAGGTTTTTACCGTGCAGTTCATTGCTGTAGTGTCGGCAGCGATGCCGCCCCCCACCCCGATGCCGGCATTACCCTCAATACCGTAGGTTTCTACCGTGCAGTCCTTTGCTATGGTGTTATCAGCAGTACCTCCATCCCCCGACCCGATACCGGCATTACTCCCCTCACCATTGGCTGTTACCGTGCAATTCATTGCCGTGGTGTCGGTAGCGCCCCCATTCCCCACCCCGATACCGGCACTAACGTAAGAACCGGAGCTTTTCACATTGCAGTTCATTGCCGTGGTGTCGACAGCGGTACCACTCCCCACCCCGACACCGGCATTACCAAAAGAACCGGCGCTTTCCACCTTGCAGTTGAATGCCCTGGACCTGGCGACGCTTGACGAAATCTCACGCCCCGCTCCGATACCGGCATTGCCTCCGGACGTTTTCACCGTGCAGCCCGTTGCACTGGTGTCGGCAACGCTTCCTTCATCAACACGGCCCGCCCCGATACCGGCATTATTGGAGGTTATCACCTCGCATTTTTCTGCAGTCGTGCCGCTAACCGTTCCATGAGTCACATATCCCGCGCCAATACCGGCATTCGCATCTGGGCCGGAAGTTTGCACATTGCAGTTTACTGCGGTCGTGTTTCTAACAGTTCCTTGATTAACTTCGCCCACGGCAATACCTGCGCTTGCATAATTACCCCTGGTATTAAGGGAAGCACTTTCAACGTGAATATTGCTGACCACGGCACCGCCTGACATTTTACAAGCGGCTACCCCGGTTGAAGCTTTCTCACGTGTTGTCTTTATATCTGCTTTTGTAAAGCGCAGGTCATCAACTTCACCCGTCAGATTTTTCACCAGACAGCGGCGAAGACCATGAATGGTATTACCCTGACCATCGTACTTACCGGTAAATGCATGGGTTTTATTGCCAATGGAGCGGGACAAGCGGCCACCATTAATATTTGCAGTCTGCCGGTAAGTGCCATTCAGTGGATAGTCCGGATCACGGCCAATCTTGCCCAGGATTGTGGCATCCGTCACATTAATAATCGGCCCTTCTGTTTTACTGCCGGATGAGGATGCAGCCGCTGCAGCGCTCAGGCTGGACAGGGCACCCAGTGCCACGGCTGTTTTTGGTAGCTGGCCAGTGCCGATGGAGTTGGTGGCTGGTGGGCTGGTTCGTTGTCGTGTTTGCTGCGGTTTCTTTTTTTTCCTGCCTTTGTCGTTTGTTGGGGAGCCGTCCTCCGAAATATCTGCCCGACTTTCCGTTGGAGGAGAACCTTCAGTCGCCCCAAAAGCGCCCAAAAGATCCCTGAAACGAGTGGCTGCGGAAAAGGTGACAATGCCCTCCAGCATCGTGCGGATCTCCGCTGGCAGCACGGTATAAGGCGACACCAGCCGGGCCGCCAGCTCAACACCCTGGAAAAAGCTACTGTCCTGCCCATCGGGGCTGCCAAAAGTGAAGGCAGGACCTTCATCCGGTTGTGCCGACGGCTGCGTCCCGGGAGGAATATAACCGGGATGAAGCGACCGCAAAAACAGGATCGGAACGCGCCAAGGGGCGACCGTTAAGAACCCGGCAAATAGCCCGTCACTTTCCGTTGGCTGATCGGGTACGGAGCCAGAAGCCATGGGTGTGGCTGTGGACTGAACGGCAGGTTGGGATATCAAAGTTATTACCTCACAAAATAATGAGGCAAGGATAGACAAGGCTGAGGCATCAAAAAGAACCGTTTGAATTATCCGCAACGGGTAATGTACAAGAATTTTATAAAACAGGAAAAAGCCGGGGGGATCAGGTCCCGAACTGCGTAATGAGTCAGTCGCCGACTGCCTTGCTAAAGTGTTTCGATATAATTCTGGCTGCATTAATAATCAGGCGCTCTGGCGGTTCTCATTCTGCGGGGATTGTAAATGTCAATCTCTTCATATATGTGTTCATGCTGGTGTCCCCCCTTATCCCCAGGTTCCTCAAGTAACATCATCGGTTGATCAACCACCTCCTGTGCCTGACCCGCTTTATTGACTGCTACCAGCTCCTGCCAGCCACCGGCAGCGTCGGGGGATGATCTGCGACAACAATGACGATAGATGTACCCCCCCACCACACCTGCCAACACAAAAGACGCGGCAGCCCCCAGGGCAATACCGGCTATTGTACCGGTACTCAGGGTAGTCGCCAGCGGTGCCGCACTGGTGGGCAGTGTCATGGTGGCCCCTGGGATGCTCATGGTGGTGTTCGATGTCGTCGGCACCGGTGCTGGCGTGGTCGTTACTACAATGGTGTTGTTCGATGCCGTCTCCACCGGTGCTGGCGTGGTCGATACTACTGTTGGTGACGTTGGGCGGGAAGTTGGAGTGTTTGTAGAAGTTTTGGTTGGGATGGTTGTCGGTTCAGGAGGACAATCATCAAAGGAACCGGAGACAGTGTCACTTGATAATGCCGAAGAATAACAGTGCGTGGGCTGGCAATTCGACTTCACCAGGCGGGGGAACAGGTGGGGGTCAATATCTTCACAGAAATGACCCAGCAACCTATCGCAATCCCTTAAACTCTTGGAATTGTTCTCTTGCTCTATGCCGTTAAATCTGACATTACAGAAAGTGTGTTGAACTCCTGCTCCGATTTTATGACGTATACTGCTCTGATCACCTTCGACGGTGCTCTTTACCGCCATAGTGTTGTCAACATTGCCATTTCCGACCCCGAAACCGGCAAGACCACTGGATTTAACCGTGTTGTTGAATGACTTGGTGTTATCAACGGTTTTATGGGTTTTATAAGGAACGGAACTCCCTGCCCCGATACCGCTATAAGCGGAATCACCGGAGGCTTTCACTGTGCAATTGATCGCTATGGTGTTGTCAGCAGCCCCTTTTCCCGCCCCAATACCGGCTGTTGTATCACCGGTTATTTTACCGCTGCGACCGAAGTTTTTCACATCACAGTTCATTGCTGTGGTGTCGGTAGCGTATCCTTTACCCACCCCAATGCCGATATTCCCCTTGGAACCGTAGTTTTCCACCTCGCATTTTATTGCCAGAGTATTGGTAGCTTCATCTTGTCCCGCCCCGATACCGGCATTACTCCCATTACCGAAGGTTTCTATCCTGCAGTTCATTGCTTTGGTGTCGGAAGCTTTACCAGACCCCACCCCGATACCGGCATTACCGAAAGAACCGTAGTTTTTCACATTGCAGTTGACTGCTTCGGTCTTATCGACTCCTTTCCTATCATCAACACGCCCCGCCCCGATACCGGCATTACCTCCGGACGTTTCCACCTTGCAGTTCGTTGCTTTGGTCTCTAAAACCTTGCCCTTATAAACACGCCCAACCCCGATACCGGCATTTCCGAAAGAACCGGAGTTTGTCACATTGCAGCCCTTTGCTATGGTGAGGCGAACCCTGCCCTCATCAACACGCCCCGCCCCGATACCGGCATTACCTCCGGACGTTTCCACCTTGCAGTTCGTTGCTTTGGTGTCGAAAACGCTGCCATTATTAACACGCCCCACCCCGATACCGGCATCACTGGAGGTAGTATTCACCTTGCAGTTTTTTGCATTCGTGTCATAAACCTTTCCACCATTATGCACATATCCCGCGCCAATACCGGCATACGCAGATGAACCGGAAGTTGTCACGTTGCAGTTTACTGCGGTCGTATTTCTAACAGTTCCTCCCTTAACTTCGCCCACGGCAATACCCGCGCTTGCCTTTTTACCCTCGGTATCAAGGACAGAACCTTCAACGTAAATATCCCTGATTACGGCTTTGGTGCCTGACATTTTACAAGCGGCTACCCCGATCGAAGCTGTTCTACCTCTTGTCTGTACATCTGGATTTATAAAGCGCAGCTTAAGAACTTTACCCTCCAGATTTTCCATCAGACATTGGCGAAGACCACGAATGGTATAATCCTGACCATCGTACTTACCGGTAAATGCATCGGCTTTATTGCCGATTGAGCGGAACGAGCGGGTAACATTAATATCCGCAGTCTGCCGGTAAGTACCATTCAGTAGGTAGTTTGGGTATTTCGGATCACCAATCTTGCCCAGGGTTGTGGCATTCGGCACATCAATAATCGGCACTTCTGTTTTACTGCCGGATGAGGATGCAGCCGCCGCAGCGCTCAGGCTGGACAGGGCACCCAGTGCCACGGCGGCTTTCGGTAGCTGGCCAAGGCCGACGGAGGCGGTGGCTGGTGGGCTGGTTCGTTGTGGTGTTTGCTGCGGTTTCTTGTTTTTCCTGTCTTTGTCGTTTGTTGGGGAGCCATCCTCCGAAATATCTGCCCGACTTTCCGTTGGAGGAGAATCTTCAGTCGCCCCAAAAGCGCCCAAAAGATCCCTGAAACGGGTCGCTGCGGAAAAGGTGACAATGCCCTCCAGCATCGTACGGATTTCCGCTGGCAGCACGGTATAAGGCGACACCAGCCGGGCCGCCAGCTCAACCCCCTGGAAAAAGCTGCTGTCCTGCCCATCGGGGCTGCCAAAAGTGAAGGCCGGACCTTCATCCGGTTGTGCCGACGGCTGCGTCTCGGGAGGAATATAACCGGGATCAAGCGACCGCAAAAACAGGATCGGAATGCGCCAAGGGGCGACCGTTAAAAACCCGGCAAATAGCCCGTCACTTTCCGTTGGCTGATCGGGTACGGAGCCAGAAGCCATGGGTGCGCCTGTGGACTGAACAGCAGGTTGGGATATCATAGTTATTACCTCGCAAAATGAAGCAAGGATAGACAAGACTCAGGCATCAAAAAGAACCGTTTGAATTATTCGCAACGGGCAAAGCGCAAAAATCGTATAAAACAGGAAAAAGCCTGGGGATAGGACCTGGACTGCAAAATGAGTCAGCCGACGGGTCCCCTGATACAAGGTTTACACCTTAGACTCCTTGTAATGATCTATAGCAGTTCTCATTCTGCTGGAATTACTAATATCAACATATTCATATATGCCAGTATCTTCACCGAAAGGTTTCTCTCTTGCCTCACTCCTGGCGGCTTCTATTATCGGTTGACCAATCGCCTGTTGTGCCTGACCCACAGTATTGATGGTCACCAGCTCCTGCGGGTCATCGGCAGCGGATGACCTGCGATAACAATGACGATAGATGCATACACCTGCCAGCACAAAGGCAGAAGCCCCCAAGGCGATACCGGCTATTGCACCAGTACCCAGGGAACTCGCCAGCGGTGCCGCACTGGCAGGCAGCGCAATGGTACCCCCCGGCAGGTTGGTAACTTCCATGGTAGTGTTCGACGCCGTCGCCATCGTTTCTGTCACCGGTGAGGGTGTGGCCGTGACTATTGGCGGCGTAGGGCTGGAAGATACAGGGTTGCATAACTCCGCCCGCTCATCCGAGCCATCATCACAATCTTCAACGCTATCACATTCATAATAGGCAGGAAGACATTCGCCGCTATTACAAATAAACCGCCCTAAGTTGCTACATTCACCCTCTGTGCAGTTCTTTTCATCGGAGTCATCATCACACTCGAAATAACCATCGCATCGAGAGCTGTCAGAAAAACATTGCCGCCCGTTATCACAAATAAAACGCTTTAAGTTGTTACATTCCTCCTGTGTGCAGTTATATTCATCGGAGCCATCAGTACATTCCACCTCAGGATCTTCAGAACTTCCATCACATCGATATTTGTTACTAATGCATTGGCCGTTGTCACAGCGGAATTGATTAACAGCGCATGCCGCCTGAGGCTCTGTGGCTGGGGCGGAAGTTACAGTATGTGCAGACGTTGTATTCTCTTCTGGTGTTGCGACTTGTGCACCCACAGCGGTCAGGCCGGACAGGACACCCAGCGCCACGGCGGCTTTCGGTAGCGGGCCAGTCCGGACGGAGGCGATGGCTGGTGGGCTGGTCCGTTGTCGTACTTGTTGCGATGTCTTTTTTTTCCTTCCTTTGTCGTTTGTTGGGGAGCCATCCACCGGGCTGTCTGCCCGGCTTTGCTCTGGTAGCGAACCTTTCGTCGCCCCAAAAGCGCCCAAAAGATACTTGAGCCGGGTCGCTGCGGACAGGGTGACAATGCCCTCCAGCATCGTGCTGATCTCTGCTGGCAGCACAGTATAAGGCGACACCAGCCGGGCACCCAGCTCAACCCCTTGGAAAAAGCTACTGTCCTGCCCATCGGGGCTGCCAAAAGTGAAGATCGGACCTTCATCCGGTTGCGCCGACGGCTGCGTCCCGGGAGGAATATAACCGGGATGAAGCGACCGCAAAAACAGGATCGGAACGCGCCAAGGGGCGACCTTTAAAAACCCGGCAAATAGCCCGTCACTTTCCGTTGGCTGATCGGGTACGGAGCCAGAAGCCATGGGTGCGCCTGTGGACTGAACAGCAGGTTGGAATATCATAGTGATTACCTCGCAAAATAAGGCAAGGATAGACAAGACTCAGGCAGTTAAAAGAACCGTTTGAATTACTTACAACGGGGTTGCGTAAGAATCTTATAAAACAGGAAAAATGGGGTTCTACATTGGCAAAAAGGTTCGGTATGCATTCCCAAGGGGAGGGTGGGAGACTAGTACATGGTTTCAATGAGTTTGACGTGTACAATCTCCGCTCACCCTGAGCGGAGTCGAAGGGTGCCTGGTACGATCTATCAGAGTCCGGAGTTTCCGCCTTTAGGCCCTATGGGTCCTTCGATGCTTCGACAAGCTCAGCACTCAGGACGAACGGAGTGCGGAGGCACGACAATCCGCCAAACTCATTGAAACCACATACTAGACCGTTGACCAAAAAAGCCCGGACAAAACCGGGCTTATGTATGGTAATAGAAAGTGATTAAAACAGACGCCTCAAAACGCCGTTCAAACCCTTTCAAAAATGGTAGTGATACCCTGACCAAGACCAACACACATGGTTGCCAGCCCCAGGGTGCCGCCATTCTGTTTCATCACATTCAGCAGCGTTCCGGAAATTCGGGCACCGGAGCAGCCAAAGGGATGACCGAGCGCAATGGCACCACCATTGAGGTTAACCTTTTCCTCCATCTTATCCAGCACTTTAAGGTCTTTCAGGACGGGCAGTGCCTGGGCAGCAAACGCCTCATTCAGCTCGATATGATCAATATCATCAATGGTCAGGCCGATACGCTTGAGGGCTTTCTTACTGCTGGGAACCGGTCCATAACCCATAATGGAAGGGTCAACTCCGGCAACTGCCATGGCCCTGACCACCGCCATGGGCTGCAGACCAAGATCCTTGGCCCGCTGGGCAGACATCACGATCATACAGGAAGCGCCATCGGTAATCTGTGAAGATGTTCCTGCGGTCACTGTCCCCTTGGGGTTAAATGCAGGCTTAAGCTGTGACAGGGCTTCTACCGTTGTTTCCGGACGAATGGTTTCGTCCTGAGTGAAAAGACGAAGGTTGCCGTCTGCATCATGCCCCTGCATCGGGATAATTTCATCTTTGAAGTTACCCGCTTCGGTGGCAGCCCAGGCCCGCTGGTGTGACCGGGCACCAAATTCATCCTGTGCCTGGCGGCTGATGCCGTGCATACTGCCCAGCATTTCTGCGGTCAGGCCCATCATACCGGCAGCCTTGGCACCGTATTTGGACAACCTTGGATTCGGGTCAACCCCGTGCATCATGCCCACATGCCCCATGTGCTCGACACCACCGACCACAAAGACATCACCGTTATTGGTCTGAATTGCCTGAACGGCTGTCTGCAGGGCACTCATGGAGGATCCGCACAAACGGCTGACCGTCTGGCCTGCGGAAGTATTGGGAATGGGTGACATCAGCGATGCCATTCGGGCGATATTCCAACCCTGCTCCAGGGTCTGGTTGACGCAACCCCAGATGACATCTTCCACCTCAGCCGGGTTCAGTTCAGGATTGCGGTTAAGTACGCCGGTAATCAACTCGGCAGACAGGTTGTCAGCACGGACATTACGATACATGCCGCCCTTGGAACGACCCATGGGGGTACGCCCGTAGTCAACAATTACAGCATCTCTTGGATTCAGGCTCATGATATTCTCTCTTTTATAGTCCCTGAAAATGGTTCAATAACGTAAGACAGACCCATCAACCGTAGAAGGTCTTACCTTCACGAGCCATTTCCCGAAGTTTGTCAGTGGGCGCATACAGTGGGCTGATATGAGCGTACTTGTCGGCAAGCTCGACAAACTCCGCCACACCTATGGTGTCAATATACTTCAGGGCACCACCACGGAAGAGAGGGAAGCCAATACCCATAATCAGTGCCATATCCGCTTCAGCGACGGAATCAACAATGCCATCTTCCAGGGTACGAACGGTTTCCATGCACAGTGGGACCATCATGCGGGCGATGATTTCCTCATCGTCAAAAGGTTTTTGCTCAGCACACACCTCACTGAACAGGCCATAAACCGCCTCATCGACCACCTTCTTCGGCTTGCCTTTTTTATCCTGTTCGTACTTATAGAAACCGGCACCGTTTTTCTGGCCATAGCGCTGGTTTTCATACAACACATCAACAGCGGTTTTGAAGTCGCGCTTCATGCGATCCGGATACCCGTCAGTCATGACGCTTTGACCATGGTTACCGGTATCAATACCCACCACATCCATAAGATAGGCAGGGCCCATTGGCCAGCCAAAGCGCTCCATGACCTTATCCACCTGCTGGAAATCGGCACCATCACGGAGCAAGCCAGCGAAGCCACCAAAGTAGGGGAACAGGACACGGTTCACCATAAACCCAGGGCAGTCATTAACCACCACCGGCGTTTTACCCATCTTGCGGGCGTACTCAACCACGGTGGCTACGGTGGCATCACTGGTCTTCTCGCCACGGATAACCTCAACCAATGGCATCGCATGAACAGGGTTAAAGAAGTGCATGCCACAGAACTGTTCCGGACGTTTCAGGTCCCTGGCCAGTTCATTGATGGAAATAGTGGAGGTGTTGGACGTCAGAACAGCGTTCTCTGACACCTGGTTTTCTACGTCGGCCAGAACGGCTTTCTTGACCTTGGGATTTTCCACAACGGCTTCAACAACAACATCGACGCCCTCGAAATCACCATAGGACAGCGTAGGTACAATCTTATTCAGTACACTGCCCATTTTGCCGGCATCCATCCGCCCCCGGGAAACCCGCTTGGAGAGGAGTTTGGTGGCTTCGGAAAGACCAAGGTCCAGACCTTCCTGATTGATATCTTTCATCAGGATGGGCGTACCTTTCAGGGCAGACTGATAGGCGATACCACCACCCATAATGCCCGCACCCAACACCGCAGCCTTATTGGTTTCAGCGGCAATACTGGCGGACTCTTTGGCTTTTTTCTTAAGGAACTGATCGTTCAGGAACAGGCCAACCAGGGCATTACACACTGAAGACTTGGCCAGTTTAAGAAACCCTTTGGCTTCTACTTCAAGGGCCTTGTCACGGTCCATGAAGGCATGTTTCTGGATGGTTTTGACGGCCGCTATCGGTGCCAGCATGTGTGGCCCGGCCTGCTGTTTTACCACGGCAGATGAGGTTTCAAACACCATCATCGATTCAATCGGCGGCAGTTTCAGCTTGCCTTTCTTCTCCTGCTTTCTGGCCTGATAATCCAGTTCACCATCCAGGCAGCGACGCACCAGGGCTACCGCGGAATCTTTCAGCTTCTCAGGCGCAACCACTGCATCAACGGCTCCTGCTTTCAGCGCGGCATCGGGGCGATACTCTTTGCCACTGGCAATCCACTCAACGGCATTATCCGCACCAATCAACCTTGGCAACCTGACGGTACCACCCCAGCCCGGATAGATACCCAGCTTGACTTCCGGCAAGCCAACCTTGGCCGCTGTGGAAAGAACCCGGTAATCGGCACACAGGCAGATCTCAAAACCGCCTCCCAGGGCAATGCCATTCACGGCAGCGACTGTTGGTATGTCAAGATCTTCAAAACCGGAGAAGACCTTATTGACCGCCATCACTCCGGCCAATAATGTCTCATCATCCTGCTTGAAGGTCTGGGTGAATTCATTGATATCAGCACCAACGATAAATACATCCTTACCACTGGTGAGAATAAGGCCTTTAACCGTTTCGTCAGCACGGATGGCCTCCAGCGCAGCATCCAGATCCTCAATAGCAGAGTGACTGAACTTATTGACACTTTCGCCTTCGAGATTGAACTGCAGTTCGGCGATACCATCTTCCACAGGCAAAACCCTGAATGCCTTCCCCTGGTAGATCATGAACTTCTCCTTTCGGATTGAAGATAGACAGGCTAACCATACTGCGGCGACCAACCTTTCACAGGGCTGATGCGAGTGTTACATGAACTATGGCAGCTATCTGATTATTATTGCTTTACTTCCTGACTTGACCCTGGTCTTTACCAAGTGCATCCCAGCAAATTCATACGACTGTTTGAATTTAGTGCCTACCTTCTGTGAATTAGTATTTAAAGTCAAGCCTGAAACACCATGAAGATGCCACCTTTGTCACACAGTTACACAAGATTACTCATCCAGAAAATAGCCACTTCCGAATCCGGATCATGGCTGATGGAAAATTACCGGACAGACAGCTAATAAAACGATGAATAAAACCAGGATAGGCCTTACAATGGAAATGCCATGACTTTAGAAGCATTCATGCCCTCCATGAACTCCTCAATCCATCTTATTGATGATCCTGAGGAATCGCGACAGCGGTCTGGCCATCCAGATGTTACAGGGCGGATCACTTTTTGCATCTATTCAAGAAGGAAGACAGCTTATGAGCCTCTACAAGCATATTCTGGTTGCGATCGATTTGTCCGACGAAGCCGATGAGGTGCTCGAGAAAGCCAAATCCATTGCCGAAAAACACCAGGCGAGACTGACCATGGTTCATGTTGTCGAGCCACTCAGCGTTGCCTATGGCAGCGATATACCTCTCGACCTCACCACCTTGCAGGATGAAATCACCGAACAGGCAAGAGAACGCATCGCCCGCCTGGCCGATTCCATCCAGCTGAAGAAAGGTGAACAGCATGTGGTCTATGGCCGACCCGAGCGTGAGGTTCACCGGATTGCCGAAGAGTCAGACGTTGACCTGATTGTGGTTGGCAGCCACGGCCGTCATGGACTGGCACTGATTTTAGGTTCTACATCAACCAGCATCCTGCATGGTGCCGGTTGTGATGTACTGGCAGTGAGAGTCGGTAAAAACAGTTAATCCTGTTATCAAAAGAGCCACATTCAACATCTGTGGCTCTAGTGCAGCTAAGCGCTGTTACCCATACCGTTCGTCCTGAGCTTGTCGAAGGGCGGAAACTCCGGACTCTGATAGATCGTGCCAAGCACCCTTCGACTCCGCTCAGGGTGAACGTGGTGTACGGGTAATAACGCTTAGCTGCACTAGGAGTCTGACCGAGAATACCTACATATTATCCAACTCTTCCCACCGTTCCATTTTCTGTTCTATCAGCTCATTGAGCTCAGCCAGCCTGTTAAGCACAGTCTGGACTTCGGACTGATCTCCCTGATAAAAACTCGACTCAGCGGTTTGAGCTTCCAGCTGACCCAGCTCTTCTTCAAGTGCCTCAATCTCCTCCGGCAAAGCATCAAGCTCACGCTGCAGTTTGTAGCTGAGTTTCTTTTTCACCGGCTTGCTGGCGGCTTCAGGCTGACTGGGTGGCGCTTTTGCCTTTTCCTCTTTTTTCACCACCTGCGGTTCCGCTACCAGGCTGGAGATCGAACCGCCCTGGTGCAACCAGTCATCAAATCCACCCACATACTCACTGATATGACCACCTGGTTCAAACACCAGAGTACTCGATACCACATTATCCAGGAATGTCCGGTCGTGACTGACCAGCAGAATAGTGCCAGTGAAATCCACCAGCAAGGATTCCAGAAGCTCCAGAGTCTCAACATCAAGGTCGTTGGTAGGCTCGTCCATTACCAGCAAATTGGCGGGTTTACTGAACAAACGCGCAAGCAACAATCGGTTTCGCTCCCCACCGGAGAGCGCCTTGACCGGCACACGACAACGACCGGGTGGAAACAGGAAGTCTCCCAGGTAGCCAATCACATGTCGGCTTGAGCCATTAATTGTGATGCTCTCACGACCTTCAGCCACGTTATCAATCACGGTTTTTTCAAGGTCCAGCTGATTACGCAGCTGGTCAAAATAAGCCACCTCAAGCCTGGTCCCCATTTTGACAGACCCCGCTTCCGGCTTGAGATTGCCCAGAAGGATACTGAGCAGCGTTGACTTCCCTGCCCCGTTGGCACCAATCAAGCCAATCTTGTCACCGCGCATCAACCGGAGATTGAAGTCGTTGATGACGGTATGCTGATCAAACGACTGGGCAATATGCTTGGCCTCCAGCACCAGCTTGCCTGACGCTTCGCCCTGCTCCAGTCCAAAGCTGGCATTGCCCTGCACCTCACGGCGCTGACGACGCTCCTCCCGGAGTTTTTTCAGGTCCCGAACCCGCCCTTCGTTACGGGTACGGCGAGCTTTAATCCCCTGGCGAATCCACACCTCTTCCTGCGCCAGTTTTTTATCGAACAGGGCATTTTGCTCAGTCTCTACTTCAAGAGCATGAGCTTTACGCTCCAGGAAGGTTTTATAGTCACACTCCCAGCTGGTCAGCTGCCCGCGATCCAGCTCAATAATGCGGGTCGCCAGCGACTGAAGAAATGATCGATCGTGGGTAATAAACAGCAAGGCTCCGGAAAAATCTTTCAGCTGTTTCTCAAGCCAGTCAATGGCAATAATATCAAGATGGTTGGTAGGCTCATCCAGCAACAGCAGATCAGGGTCGCCCACCAGCGCCCTGGCCAGCTCCACCCGCCGACGCCAGCCACCGGACAGTTCTTTCATCTGTTTTTCCGCCGGAAGACCCAGCTTCTGAATAACCGTATCCACCTTCTGGCTGAGGCTCCAGCCATCCACGGACTCCAGCTGCTGCTGGACTTTCTCCAGTGCTTTCATATCAGCGTCAGTGCTGATACTCATGGATAGGGTATGGTAACGACTGATCAGTTCACCAACCGCCTCAAGGCCTGAGGCAACCACATCATAAACTTTCTTTTCATCCTGGTCAGGAAGGTCCTGATTCAAAACCCCTACCTTCAGACCAGGCTTACGCCAGAGGGTGCCATCATCAGGCAGGATTGTGCCGGACACCAGCTTCATCAAGGTAGATTTGCCTGCGCCATTGCGGCCCAATAAGCAGACTCTCTCACCTTTTCGAATCTGAAACTCGGTATGATCCAGCAGGGGTTGGTCGCCATAAGCCAGGCTGACCTTTTCGAATCTAAGTAACGGCATTATCCATCCAGGAGGTGAAGTCCTTTGCCAGCTATCCGCACCTGCAAAGGTTTAACAACCGATAGTGTTGAAAAAAACGAACTAGAATAACGCCAACCACCGGCAATGGGTAGCAGTATCACTGTTTTTTCAGGCAAATCGCGACAATCAAAGCCATCAGCTGACAAAGCAATAACGGCACAAAAGCCAGCTGGTAGTCCTCAATGGACAAGGCACCCAGGCCATCATGCCCGAGCCCCTCCAGGATAAACCCGATAATCAGCTGCATAACCGGACCTGCCAGCAACATGGAACCATTGGTAATCGCCAGCAGGACGCCAATCCGTTCCGGCGGACTGATGCTTTTCACCACAGAGAATGCCAGCATATAGCCAACACTGCTGATCCCTGCCATAAAGCAGATCATGGCCATAAGCATCATGGAACATGGGCAGAAGATCAGCAAACTGAACAACACAGGAGAAGCGATAGCGCAAACCACCATCACTTTACGCATTGACCCAACCAGGCAGGCCAGCCAGCCCAGCAGAGGAGCACCAATAGCGGCACCGACAAAAATCAAAGCAACCATATCAGCCACCGCTTCCTGCTCGCCGGGAAAACGCTCATAGAAGAAAGGGATCCCCCATAAACCAGCAAAACTGGTGATGACGGCAAACAGGCCAAAACCATACAAACAACACAGAATTAAAGAAGCCCGATCAAATGGCGTCTTTTTGCCGGGGTCAGTCTCAGAACCACCTCCACAGGTCACATCGTGTAACCTGGCATCACTGACGGAGACCGGCGGCGTACTTTTCACAAACACGGCAATCAGGGCAGCAAGTACAGCTCCAAAAATGGCGGCGGCCTGCATGGCACCCTGCCACCCATAGGCTTCCATAAGATTTGGCAGTATCAGTGGGCCAAGCCCACCGCCGGCCAGACCAAACGCTTCAATAGCCCCCGCAAGGGTTGGAAAATAACGCTCGGGAAACCAGCGACTGGCCAGATTCATGCATACCACAATCACCGGGGAGGTCATCACGCCCATAAACGCCCGGGATGCACTGGCTGACAACAGGGTTTCAGAAACGCTGAACCAGTAACAGCCAATCGCCATAAATACACAGCAAACCACCAGCAATAGCCGGGCATTGCAATGATCTGCCAGGTAGCCTCCCGGAACCTGAAACAGCAGATAAAAGCAGAGGAAACTGCTGGTTAACCAGCCGATATCTGCCACATCAAGATCGAAAGCCGACATCAACTGAGGCACCATCACCGATGGTGCCCCCTGAAGCATGAATTGATACGAACAGAACAATGCTGCTATTGAGCAGATAATAATGCCTCTGAGGCTTATAGAACTTGTCGCCACCGTACTTACTCCCTAACTATCCCTAATACCCTTTCCCTATATAAAATGTCTTCAACATGGGGTCAGAGCAGGGTTAGATTAGATGACAATTAATAAGTTCATTAAAAAATCACCAGAGTAGACAGAAATTTAAAACTATTAACCATAAATGGCTTTAAGAGGCAGACTTAAAGCCCGAAAACAGGGGAAAAATAATATTT
This sequence comes from Endozoicomonas sp. ALB115, assembly GCF_049310245.1. Classification (NCBI taxonomy): domain Bacteria; kingdom Pseudomonadati; phylum Pseudomonadota; class Gammaproteobacteria; order Oceanospirillales; family Endozoicomonadaceae; genus Endozoicomonas; species Endozoicomonas sp. ALB115. Next base: position 18,816 of record NZ_JBLYZG010000005.1, read on the forward strand.
TCCACAATCAGAGCAAATGCTCTGGAATTCTGAAAGTAAACGGCTGTTCTTATGCGCAACAATAGTCTCTGAGGCTAAGGGATAATACGCTCAATGACCCTGCCCATTCCGGGAGCAAGAATATCCGCCTCCAGGACCAGAGCCATGCCGGTTTGGAAGGAAGGGCCAATCTTAGGGGTTCCGTCGCATAGTAAACCGGTCAGATAACCGACTATGGGCATATGACTGGCCAATAGTACTACACCGGAATCCGGGAGAGCGGCGAGCACTTTTGCCGGGTTACCATCAGGCTCCAGCTCGTCCAGCGTTGCAACCCTGAGCCCAAACGCCTCTGCCGCGATATGAGCCGTTTGCTGAGCCCGAAGATACGGGCTGGCAAGCACACAATCTACCCGCTGAGCAGCCAATAAAGCAACGGTATCCCTGACTTCACGGACACCCTGCTCAGTAAGCTCCCTTTCCTTATCCGAAGGGGCAGACCATGATGCCTGACCGTGGCGCATAATGATAAGTTTCATGATTTAATCATTATCCGATCCGTTCAGTTCTTTCTCATCATCGCCTGACGCTCTGTCTCCACCAGGGGCAGGCCAGTCTGAGAATGGATAGGGTTTTGTATCAGAGTTGTAGGTCAGGAACCCGGCAATCTGGTAAATGTACTGATTCACTCCGGCACTGAATTTTAACAGACGATCATTGGGTTCACTCATAATAAACCCGTGAACCGCCTGAACAATTGCCATCAGCATCACCAGAAAGGCAGCAAGATAAGCCACGACGCCGAAAACCACCATAAAGACCAGCCTCAACCAACGAGACTCTGATTTAAGGTTATTAACCACTTTCTCATCCATCACGCTTCTCTCCATAGTCTGTTAAGCCCATATTCTCTAAAAAAGGTATTATTCAGCTACTGCGTGGACATAAACTCCACATCGGTTTTCTGCTCCCGCAGCATCATTCCCTTAACCAGCGCACCAATGGCATTGCCCTCAAAAATAATGCTGTACAAACCATCCACCAGCGGCATATAAACTCCCAGCTGATCGGCCTTTTGCTTTACCTGCTTCAGGGTGTTCACCCCTTCCGCCACCTGTCCCAGTTTCGCCTCAGCTTGATCAAGCGAACAGCCTTGTCCCAGGGCATAACCAACCCGGAAATTTCGACTCAGGTCAGACGTGCAGGTAGCCACAAGATCACCCACCCCGGCCAATCCCAGAAATGTCATGGGATTAGCGCCGAGCGTTACCGCAAAGCGACTCATCTCCGCAAGGCTCCGGGTAATCAGCATACTTTGGGTATTCTCACCCATGCCCAGTGCCGATCCCATGCCAGAGACTATGGCATAAATATTCTTTAAAGCACCTGCCAATTCGACACCATAAACATCTGTGTTGGAGTAAACCCTGAAGTAATCACAGTGCAAGACCGACTGTATAATCTGGCAAAGGTCTTCATCGTCACTGGCAATCACCGTGGCTGTCAGAGCCTTGGCAATGATTTCACCGGCCAGATTGGGTCCGCTCAAAACACCGATACGAGGGTTTTCCAGCTCCTCCATCAGAATCTGACTCATCAGATCAAAGGTAACGGGTTCGATACCTTTCGTGGTACTGATTACTATTTTGCCACAAAGCAGTCCATTGGTTTTTTTGACCACCTCCCGGAAAGATTTGCTGGGAATAGCAATAAAAACAATATCAGCATCAACGACCACCGCCGACAGATCCGTGCTTGCGCTAACGGAGGGATGAATCCTGAACTCGGGAAGATACCTGGCATTCACATGGTCATCATTAATACTCCTGACCTGCTCTGCATCTCTCATCCAGAGCTTCACCCTGTGGCCATTGGTGGCGGAGATATCAGCCAGAGCCGTACCAAAACTGCCGCCGCCAAGAACAGCGATTGTATATTCCCCGGTACCGTCATTTTCTGCGGTGCCATGTGGCCTGTCTGTCATATAGTTAATCCCGTTTTACCCGCAAAAACTGCATCAAAATCTCTTTGAGGTCTTCGGTAACAGCTTTATTTAATCACACCAGTAAAAAGCGTTGCACAGAAGATAGCTACCAGGAGGCTGTCCGAGAAACTGAATTTTTTTCGATTCAAGGTAAGCCTCCTCAATATTGTACGATTGTACAATGCTAGAAAACCATTCCTGACTGTATTACCTTTACTTCCCGTGTAGCAATGTAAGCCATACGCCTTCACAGACTCTTTCGCCTTTGCCAGTACTTTGCCAAATTATGCCAGTGATGCAACAGGCCTGACGCTGATCAGCTCTCTGGTAATAAAATGCTATGACACTTATCATTGGCCACTGTTTCAGTGGCTCAGTGTTGTCTTTTTGTTACAAAAAGCTCAACAGCACTATGACAGATAAAAAGCAATGGTATAGTTCATCACCGGAACGATAGTAATGCATTTTGCAAGACTTTCAGGAATAAGCGGGGTCATCGGCCCCTGATGTGAATGCCGTATCGGCAGGGAAGTCCCGATCATCACTGGCCTGATACCATGCAGGTGCTGGACCTTCCAGGAACCAATAAACGAATGAAGCAACCATCGAAATCTGGCCTCAGACAAGAAGCCGTTAGCCAGCAAGAAGCTTTCAGCAAAGAAGATTTGTTACGCTGTTCACAGGGCGAGCTTTTTGGTGCTGGTAATGCTCAGCTACCGGCCCCTGATATGTTGATGCTTGACCGCATCGTTCGCATTTCTGAACAGGGCGGAGCCTATGGCAAAGGCGAGATCATCGCAGAACTGGATATCAATCCAGACCTCTGGTTCTTCTCCTGCCACTTCCCGGGAGACCCTGTTATGCCCGGATGTCTCGGACTTGACGCCATGTGGCAGCTGGTTGGCTTCTACCTGGGCTGGATGGGCAACCCCGGCCGGGGACGCGCCCTTGGCAGTGGCGAGGTAAAATTTACCGGCCAGATTCTGCCCACCAGCAAAAAAGTAACATACCGTATTGATATTAAACGTATCATCGCACGCAAACTGGTTCTGGGCATTGCTGATGGATCAGTCAGTGTTGATGGCCGGGAAATTTACACCGCGGAAGGACTGCGGGTAGGTCTTTTCCAGAACACTGACGCTTTCTGATTCCCCTGTTCCCTCTTGCCCGCAGGACGGGAGGGAGTGCCGGGATCTGACTCTGGTTTTTTCTGACTTAAACAGGCTATTCAGGTTGACATCAATGAAACGTGTTGTAGTTACAGGGATTGGCATCACATCCTGCCTGGGTATCACCCAGGATGAGGTAGCCGAGAGCCTTAAACTTGGGCGCTCCGGTATTCGCTTCAACGAAAGCTATAAGGAGCATGGTTTCCGCAGCCAGGTGTCCGGCACAGTAGACATCGATTTCGAACAATTTATTGACCGCAAAACCCTGCGCTTCATGGGCAACGCCGCTGCCTATGCCTATATAGCCATGAAGCAGGCCATTGACGATGCGGGTTTGACTGAAGATCTGGTTTCCAACCCCCGTACCGGACTGATTGCGGCTTCTGGCGGAGCCTCGTCAGAAAATATTGTCGACTCTGCAGACATCATGAGAGAAAAAGGTGTCAAGCGCGTCGGCCCCTACCGGGTTACCCGCACCATGGGCAGTACCGTCTCGGCCTGCCTTGCCACCCCGTTTAAAATCAAGGGCGTTAATTACTCAATCACCTCTGCCTGTGCCACCAGCGCGCATTGCATTGGCAATGCCATTGAACAGATCCAGCTGGGCAAGCAGGACATCGTCTTTGCCGGTGGTGGTGAAGAAGAGCACTGGACGCAAACCGGGCTGTTCGATGCCATGGGGGCACTGAGCACCAAGTACAATGACACCCCTGAGCAGGCTTCCCGTGCCTATGATGCTGACCGGGATGGCTTCGTTATCGCCGGTGGTGGCGGCATGATTGTGGTGGAAGAGCTGGAGCACGCCAAAGCCCGTGGTGCCAGAATTTACGCTGAAATCACCGGCTATGGTGCCACTTCCGATGGCTATGACATGGTAGCTCCGTCTGGTGAAGGCGCTGCACGCTGTATGCGCATGGCCATGGAAACCATTAACGCCCCTATTGATTACATCAATACTCACGGCACCAGCACCCCGGTTGGTGATGTGGCCGAATTGAAAGCGCTTACTGAGGTATTTGGCGACCAGATGCCAGTGATAAGCTCCACCAAATCACTGTCCGGCCACTCTCTGGGTGCTGCTGGCGTTCAGGAAGCCATTTACTGCCTGCTGATGATGAAGCACAACTTCATCACCGCTTCTGCTAATGTCCAGAACCTGGATGAAGCGGCTAAAAATCTGCCCATCCTGACCGGTGAAGCCCGCGAACAAAAACTGAACCGGATTATGTCCAACAGCTTTGGCTTTGGTGGAACCAACGCCTGCCTGGTATTTGAACGTTACCAGTAATCATTTTTCCTCAGGGTTTTGCAACAGCCTCGGGACCCTGAGGATCTGGTTTCTATCCATGTATAAAGCAGTTAAGCCAATCAATAGTACATGGTTTCAATGAGTTTGACGTGCACAATCTCCGTTCAGCCTGAGCGTCCTTCGGCTCCGCTCAGGATGTACGGACGAAGGGTGCTTGGCACGATCTATCAGAGTCTGGATTTTCCGCCTTTAGGCCCTATGGGTCCTTCGACAGGCTCAGGACGAACGGAGTGCGACGGCACGACAACACGTCAAACTCATTGAAACCATGCACCAGTCACTAGATATCAGCCCTGACGATACGTCCGGGCAGCTTAATCCTGTCATATAGCGACGGCCCGAACGGGTTCCCCCCGCGCTCCAACTCAAGCTCCAGACGGGTCTGGTATTCCTTGCTGCCGAACAACAGATCAACATGATAATTTTTCTGCCACTGCTGCCCGTCAAAAACAAACCGCAGCCAGGCCCATGGCCCAGAGTACTGTTGTTGCGCCAGCACCACTGAATCATTACTCAGAGTCACATTAATCTGTTCTTCTTCAGGACCCGGCCACTGTCGTTTTTGCCAGATCATGGGGCCGTGGCGATAAACAAAACGACCATTGCTGTCCCTGAGGGAAAATTCCGAAGCATGGTTACTCAAGGCAAGCATTCGCAAACGGTAATTAACCTGAAGCGTACCGTCAGGGTTAAACAGCTGCTGTTGCAAACGCTGGGCATGATTCATCTGCTGCAACAGCATCCCTTTAACCGGCAACTGCTGGCCTTTGACGGTTTTTAAATGCCAGACACCCGGTTGCCGCGCCGGTTGCGTCTGCAGAAATGGTTTCAGGATAGCCGCAAAGTCATCCAGCAGCCCACCGGGCTTAAAGAACGCAGTAAAGTCGTTGAGCTGAATATCGTTGCCCGCGTCTGTCACCAACGGAAAACGAGAATACAGATGCTGGCTCCAGAAAGGATAGATCTCCTGTTGCCACCGCCTTTGGCAATAACGGGCAGCACCAGCAATGGCACGGCTCCAGACCTCTCCCGCCAGCTGGTTGAGCCATTGACCGGCCCGGGTATCATCACTGTCGGCCTGATGCCAGAGACTCTGCAGAATATTCTGCTTATTGCCCATCACCGTTGCTGCCAGCTGATACAGGGCAAAATCCGGATCAAAATGCCCGTTAATGTCCTGCAGCTCCTGCAAAAGCTGGTCCAGAACCGGGGTGAGCCGACTTTGCAGGTCCGCTGCATAGCCGGTGTATTCGGCAAAGGCCTGGTTGACAATGGCTGGATTATCCGGGGACACTTTTCCCACTTGCCCGGCTGGCAGCAATCGGGCAGCCTGATTCAGGATACGGTTGGCTTTAATAGCCTCAGGCGGTACTGCTCCGGGCTGCTGACCCAGAACCTTTGCACTGGCGGCTGGTGACTCTTCGGCCAGTGATGTCTCACTGGTGATCATATTGACCAGAGCCTGCAGTGCCGCGCCCCCTCTGGTCAGCAGTTTGGTTTGCTGCTCAATCTGGTCAAGGCTGATGGCCGGTTGCAACCGGATACGATGGATAAGATTATCCCAGGTGCGGATATAATCCTGAAAATAAAACTCCCGAACCCGTCGACTGATCCGCGACAGCTCAATGGCTGATATTTCTGATTCACCTTTCTGAATCCGGTTCAGGCTGATGATTTCCCGTTTCAACATCGGAGAGCTTGCCGAGAGATCCAGACGGCTATAAAGATTCCTGGTATAGAACCTGGGAATCCTGGTATTGCCACTGTCGTCTTCAGCCGTAAACAGAGTGCCGAACTCATTACCAAACAGATCCCGGGTATCCAGTGTACCGCTGAATTGTGGCAACCGGCGAAGATGGTCGTATACCAGCCGCTCCGGAGGCTTGGTTGACAATGCTTCACGGGCCCGCTCTATCAAAGCCTGATCCGGGAGAATACTTGCTGTTATCCTGTCACCCTCAAGGTGCCAGATATCCGTCAGCAGACTATCAAGCTGCCTGCCTGCCTCACCCTCCGGATCGTGCAGCAGCAATTTCCGGATATGACGGTGCAACAGCTCGATATTGCGGACTTTCGGATCAAGCAACATCAGGTAATATTGCAGGTCATCAAACAGTCCTTTGCTGTGCCGGCTCAACGCTTTGTGCAAACGGTCATGGAGATGCCGGGCCAGGGGTGATAACAGATAGTGTCGCAGCTGCTGCTGGTAAAAAACCTGGATATCATTCGCTGTCTCCCAATCCAGAAGTCCTCCATAATACATCCACCGGGAAGACTGCCGGTACATACGGTGCAATAACTGAAGACCATCCAGCAGTTGCAGCACATCACTGACAGGGATGGTATCCCCGGGAGCCTTCGGCTGGTTTGGAGCCTTCAGCTGGTTGAGAGCCTTCAGCTGGTTGAGAGCCTTCGGCTGATTCAAGGACACCATCAGCTGTTCCATGGAGTACCGGTAATCCCTGATGATCATTTTCTGCTGCGCCAGCAGCTGTTCATTGTATTCTATCTGTGACCAGCAGAAGCTCAGCCCGACAGCCAGAATGGCAACAAGAGCCCCTGACACCAGATAGATACGGGCCAGCCAAAACTTTCTGGCCATGGAATCTTCCCTGACATTCCCCATATCATTAAACAGAATTCTATTGAAAAACTGCTGACTGAAATAGCTCTGGTTGCCAGGGATCTGGGGCTGCACAGGCTGGGCCCGGAAACCGTGCAACCGGGCAATCTCCCTAGCCAGCAGGTTGATCGTACTGCCATGCTGACCACAGGAGCTGAACCAGACACCTTTCAGCTGTAGTGTTGAGACACCATAACGGGGCAGAAAAATCTCATCACAGAAAAAATGCAGGCGTTCACCCAGCAGGCTGAACTGCAGAACATAACGGACCTGTGCCTGACGGGCATTACTGTCTTTTTCCGGGTGGAGACAATCAAACAATTTATCAGACAGCTCGGTGTGGCACAGGTCAAAAGCCTCACGAAACTGTTCAGGATGGTAACCTTCCTTCAGGTAAAACCCAAAAGGCAACATCTGCCGTTGACTGCTCATACGACGGATCAGCTCCATAAAACCATTCAGCCGATCCGCCTGGGTCAGCAAAATCCAGACAGGGAGGGTATTGGCAAAACGCTGGTTAATGTACAGTAACCGCCACCGCAACTGCCGGGCCTGTTCCAGAAGGCCATTGGGATCACGCAGAAGCAACTGTTCTGTAGAGAGCGCAGCAAGAATGCCATTAAGGGGCCTTCTCGGACGTTTCTTGCGGACTAGCACCAGCAGGTGATCAAGGAGAAATTCGTCCAGCTGTTCTTTATCACGGGTATAGTACTGCCCTACCAGTTCAACGATAACCGCATGCTCACTCAGCCAGAATACGATACTGGACACCCGGTTTGGGGAAGCCGTGGCCACCTTTTCAAAACCGGCATTAATTAACCAGCTGGATTTACCGGAACCTGCAGTACCAATCATCACCAGCCAGGCCAGGGTGTAGGGCGTTTTGCCATGGCGACTGTTCAGAATTTTCCAGAGCTGGTTCCAGTCATACATTAACTGTTGTTTATATTGCGCCTTATTCTGTTCTGAAACGCCGCTTGCAGAACTGTCATCAGAGCTTGTTTCGAAAGCATGCCCGGTGGTGCCACGAGCTTTCTGGCGACGCAACACTACCCATAGGATCAGACAGCAGGCCAGCACAATAATTAACGACAGCACCCACTGCCAGACAGCGGTAAGCCAGCTTAACCACTCACCGCTGACCAGGGGGGCAAACCAGACCATTGACAGCAATAATACCGACAGCGATGCGACAATAATGATCGGATTAGTCATGACGTCATATAAAAAAGTATCAGGTCTTCTTATCAGGGAATGCCACTGTGATCCCGGAAGATTCGGAGGGATTGCGTAAAATAGACAGCTGCACAGGTGTTGCCTGCCCCTGCTGCAATTGCAACTCAGACAGCCCGGTATAAGTGTGATTGATATACTGTATACAGAAATGGGTAACCGCCCCCGACAGCATCAGGATTGCGATAACCATTGGCAGATATTGCCGGACTCTGATCACCTTCAGCGGTCGCCAGGGTGCGCTGAGAATGGCCATGGTCTGATGCTCTCGGGGTTTCTGGTGCTCGCGGATTTCCGTGAATATGTTATCAGCAAGCTTTGCCAGCTCATGTTTATCGGTGTGCTGATAACGGCCGCAAAATCCCAGTCGCAGGAGCAGATAAAGCAGTTCAATAAAGTCAATCATTTTGGGGACATTCTGCCGCGCCTGTTCCAGCAGGACAAAAAATACTTCACCGGCATTGCGCTGCTGAAAAAGCTGCGCCACCAGGGCATGATTTTCCCAGCAGCCCGACTGCCCCCAGCCGGTATTCATTATTTCCTCATCAACGGCGGCACAGAGCGCATAACAGGTTTTCTCCATCATTCTGGGGGGGTATCCGGCTTGCAACCCACGGTTATGAAGTTCGTTAACACTTCTGACCAGATACTGGTGCAGCTCAGGCAGATTACTGACTTCCTGCTGCTGTGACAGCGTGCTGAGAATAGCCAGCAGTTCTGCCGACAGGTTGATAAGCGTATTGCTGCTGATATTGAAATTACCGAACAGGCCACTCTCGTCACGAAGCTCAGCACCAGAGCCATCCTGCGGGGCTGCCTGTTGAGTTTCTGCGATAGTTAATCCTCTATCCGCTACTAACTCATTCCCAACAGCCTGAAACCCAATACTGGACGATGTCATACTATTACCTGACTACAAAACAGTTGATAACGGTGTCTTCCGGCATCTGCTCATCCACATGAAGGGCCAGCAGGTCATGGGTTCGCACCATCTCCTGCCACAGTTCATTATCAGTGTCGATCTCGAAATAGACCGTGTTAACCTTTGCCCTCAGCTCAATGGGCGGCCCCGCCATGGCGGTGATGGGTACTGCGGTCAGTGCATTGCGAACCCGTTCAGCAATACGGTTATGACCACAGAGTTTGGCCGAATTGATAAATACCGTACGGGTAAGGGACTGATTCAGGCTGGAGGCTACAGAAAGAATAAACCGGCCGTCGTTAAACAGGGTTCGGTCATCAATCCTGGTACGCAGTAAACGACGGAGTTGAAACAGCCGGGTATCCCAGACAAGCTCAACCACCTTGTCCTTACTGGCCTGACGCAGATTGAGCAGCAAACTGGACAGCACAGGCGCAAAGCACCCATAAATATCCAGCTCATTAAAATCGGGAAATTCTGGTGCCAGTGTCGTGTTAAAGGTGGCCAGATCCGCAGCCATAATGGCCAACATCCGGTAAAGCTCGCAGGCTGAGATACCTGACTGTTTTTCCACCAGTTTGAGCCAGGCACCATGTCGATTCAGTGCCTGCAGCCAGAGATACTCAATCTGCAGGGTCTGAAAGCTTTTCTGCTGCCCTTCTACCCCGACCTGGGTGGCAATAAATGACGCCCGTTGTCTGACCATGGCGCGAAGGTTCTGGACCTGTTCAAGCAAGTAGCGGGAGGCGCGGTAATCAAGACAGCGGGGAATAAAGGTACTGTCCAGGACCACTTCACCATCGGGATGAAATTCCTGAATATGGGCCATCGCCAGAGTGGAATAGTCATCCCGGGCCTCACCCTCAGCCATAAGGCAGGGATTCAAACGCGACAGTTCCAGCTGCACCGGTTCATTTTTGCGATCAGTACCATCATAAACACTGTGAGCCGAACTGATATATCGAACTGCTCTCGTCTTTTTCTCTTCCGGTGCCGTGTTAACACAACCGGGCTTATTCAGGGGAATGGCCAGATAGACCGTCCTGCCACAATGGCTGCTGTCCAGATCCATGGACAGTGAGACCGTCAGTTGAAAAGGCGTTCCATCGGGAAACAGGCCGCTGGCTTCACGAATAAACAGTTTGCCAGCCCGGAGTTGTTCACTGTCAATACCCAGGGAGGTAAAGCCAGCCTTGCCCGGCGCATAAATATTAAACAACTGCCGGTTATACCATTCCAGGTAGCGCTCCTGTTGCTGGAAATGCTGGGGGCTGAGAAACATCCCCTCAAGCCAGACGGCTCTGTCAACGCTATGATCCATGGGGTAGCCTGCCAACAAGACGAAGATGGTTACCGTTGATCTGTAATACCATCGAATTCTGACTGGCAGGAACAATGGATTCCAGCACCCACCAGATAGCTGACTGATAACTGGCAAACTCGGCAAAAATAGCGATAAACCGTGTTGTCCTGTCCAGCTGCAAGGTCAGCTGGCTGCCGGTATCCGGCCATACCGTGGGCAACCGGTGTTTCTTGACCAGCGTCCCCTGGAGAATGGCCACATCCTGCAGGTAGATATCCAGGAAGTCAGCATTGGCAAATAGTTCGGCACTTTGCAGTTCATACATGCGCAGCTGTAAAGGTGCCGCATCAACCTGCTGACCGCTGTTCATACCGGTGCCGTTATTGCTATCACTGTCTGCCACGATCTCCAGCGATAGCATGGTCTCAGGCTCTGGCCGAACTTCGCTGCCAGAACAGCCAGTTAATACCAGGGCCAGCAGGAGAAGAAATGAGCCTGAAATAGCATACATTGAATCAAGTCCTACCGGTTCACCGCCTCTTTCAGCCGCTGAAGAAACAGCGCCTGATAATGTCTGCCATGCATCAGGCAGCGATAGAAATTCTGATACTGTTGCCAGAAGTCGGCACAGGCTGTTTCTGATGTTTCTTTTGCACTCCCGGAAGCTGGCTCCTGCCGGTAATTCATCGGAGATAACAGCTGCTCGAGGTTATCCGGACAGAAGTCAGCCATCATTAAATCAACCGCCACCAATATGGCATCCAGCACTGCCGGCTGTTGCATAAGTTCCAAGAGTTGCCATGCTTCTGCCTGCGACAGTTCAGGCTGATGCGGTTCGGATGGCTCAGCTCCCGTTAAATTGGGGGGATCCTGTTCAATGGCTTCCGCCTGCGGCACCGGTAGCATTCTGAGATTCCGGTTTATGCTCCACTCACTCTCTTCATCATCACTGGCCAGAACATCAATAAGCGGCACTGGATGACAGCTGATCGGGGCTGTGTCAGCCGTATCAACGACGAAGTCGGAAAACGGTGATTCAATTTGCAGCTCTGGGCCATCAGGTCCGATAGATAGCGAAGATTCCTGTCGTTGTGCCTCGGGTGGTAAAAACGGATCATCAAGATGCTCTGTCCGGGAAGCTTCTTCAACGGACATAGTGTCTTCCGCGGGCAAAGGGCCCTCAAAATCCCAACTCTGAGGGGAAGACTCCAGCCCGTTATTCTCAAGCGCCAGATCCGTTTGCTCAGTGGCCAGGGATGCCATGCCGTCCCTCTGCCAGGGAGAAAAATCACTGGCCATCAGACAGTAATTGCCACAGTAGATCATATCGCCATCGCTCAACAAATAATGCCTGCTCTGCCTGGGCTGTATCGGTGTGGTATTCACCATCAGCTCACCGGATGACATATTTTCCAGGTACCATTGATTATCATCCCGGAAGATACGGATGTGACACTCAGCGATGGATTGCTGGCGATCAGGCAGAATAATCTGACAACGGTGACCCCGGCCAATCAGCACTTCACCATCAATAACATAAGACAGTGAACCAAGGGTCTCCCCTGCGGGGATACTGAGAACCATAAGTTGCATAAGCGATCTGATATGGTCGTTTGACAATCAAGTGTAGTTGCCTTGGTTTATTTCGCACGACGATTAACAGCCATATTTCGGTAGCCATTTGAAAAGAGGTCTGTTTCCCGGGGTGGGAACCGGACAATATCCAGCGCCATCAAGGTGCTCACCCCCCAATCAAAACCGTTGGCCAGCCCAAAATTACCGTTCCCCCATGAGCCGTGGTATCCCCCATACGTACCGCAGGCCGACCATTAATCAATACCGTCAAACTGCCTTTTACTATGCTATCTGGCGGACCTACACAGATACATGGCTGCCCCAGGGTCGCAGCTGGCAGGCCGCCAATCAGTACCGTTGAGGGCAGTGGCAGAATTGGCCCGCCCACATGGGGAACAGGCACGACTGCCGGCGTCTGCATCGGACAGATATGCATATCCCCGACCCTTGCTGCTGGCCCCATGATTACCTCCCCTTGCCGCCATCGGCAATATCAATACCCATGGCAATAAACTGCCGGTAACGTTTATTACCTTGTCGGCCATCGGGCAGCACCGCTGCCAGGCAGATAGCCCCGGCCACCGCATGGGCATAAAGCCAGGGCGGAGCGGGACTTTGTGGCCCGTTCACCGGGGTCAGGCTGCCGCCACTCCAGAACACGCCCTGGGCCAGCCAGCCACAGGCATTATCCAACCCGGCCTGTTGCGCCATGATGTCTGCCAGACGACGATGAGTTTCTATCGGTTCCTGAAGCCATCGCCTGACCACATCGAGTGCCTTCTGCTCCGTTTCCGATAGCGGGATACCGGCCTTTTCAATGCATAAATAGCCCCACCAGATACACTCCACGGCCAGCAGACTGTGGCTCAGAAAGATGACCAGTTCCTGATGCATTGTTTCTCCAGCCAGACGATTGATAAACGCCACCGGTGTCAGGGAAGGATCTACCCATTTCTGAAAAGCACGATCCTGTTCATAGCGCTGTAGAATGTCTGTGGCCAGGGGTTGAGGGATTTTTTTCAGGCTCGGTTTGGTCACTAACATAGTCAATTAATTTTCACAATGGCACCGGAAAGATCGACCATCGCCCCGGCTTTTACAGCGGTCATACCGTTGCCCTTGATATTAACCAGCGTGCCCTTAAGCTCAGCATTGACAACACCTTCCACCGCTGCGCTGACCCCGCCCTTCACCGTTGCTGAAACTTTGCCGTCTATGTTCACCTGTACCCCCGAGATCTCTACCCCCGATGGTGACAGGGTGACCGTGCTGGGACCACATTTGATCTGCACCGAACTGCCAGACAGGCTGATACTGCTGGCCCCGACACTGAGCTTGATGGCGGTTTTGCCTGTGGCACTGATATTGCCGGCATCCATATCAAGACTGCCGGTGGCGCTTTCTGAGATACTTCCCTTGCTGGTGATATTCACATCGCCGGTACTTCGGGTATCCGTTGCACCCCGAACCTCAAGGCTGTAGCTACCATCCGTTTTCTGCTGGTAATTACCGGCAGTATCCAGCATGCAGTCTGCCCGGGTCCGGGTGGTGATATTCCCGGTGACTTCCGTGAGTTGCTCGCCCTCTATCTTATGGCTGTCGTTTTCCTTGACGGTTCTTTCCGATGTTTTCTCCACAAGTGTCGTATCTTTACCTTTGATCACACGGCTATTGTCGTTTTTAATCAGGATGGAACGATCTTTTTCCGCCTGAACATACATCAGTTCTTCACCCTTGTGGCAATTGAAGCGCAACTCACTGAAATTATCGGCTCCCCCTTTTGGCAATGATTTGAGTTTTATCCCCTGTTCCATACCGGATTTGTAGGGCTGACGTCGCTGACCATTATAAACTGTGCCCACAACCACAGGCCGGTCCGGATCATGATCCAGAAAACTTACCAGCACCTCATCACCCACCCTGGGGGTAAACTGGCAACCAAAACCATCCCCGGCCAGAACCTGGGCAACCCTTATCCAGCAGGAGCTATTCTGATTGGCCTGCCCCTCCCGGTCCCAGTGGAACTGGACTTTTATCCGGTGAAACTCATCCAGGTAGACTTCATCCTTTTCAGGCCCAACGACAGTGGCACTGTGCAGTCCGGGCATAGGCGGCTTTGTTACAGCCTGCCTGGTTTGCCAGGGGGTTTTCAGGGGAATACAGGAAAAACCGTTGCTGTACTCCAAACTGCGCCCGTCTTCTGCCGTCACCATGACATGATTGACCAGCCTGAGCAGGTAGTGTTGCTGTTCCTGACTGTCCGGGTGATGTTTCAGGGCAAAGGTTGTCCCTGCCGCAAACCCGGTCAGGGTACTTTCTCCCTCCACTTCACTGAGCCGGGTATCCAGCGCCTCCTGACGTTTCTCCACCACTGCCCCGCCCTGTTCCCGGCTGGCAAAAGCGCCGGGGTAAAAATACTGCTGCAACCGTCGGCGATGGGGCATGCTTTGCTGGCTTTTGACTTCATCAGTCAATATTGGCCACCCCGTGGTCATATTGTAATCTGCTGACTGTACCGAGCCCGCCACCATCCAATAACCGTGGACCCAGCGGGTAATGGCCCGCTCCAGCCGGGTACTGTCCACAAAATATTCAATATCACTCTCCCCGCAGTCACTGAACACCCGGTTCGTTTCTCCGACAACCAGCTGATGTCGGCCATTATCCTGCCTGAAATAATAGAACCAGCCCCGCGCAGCGATCAGCCGACAGATAAAATCCCAGTCACTTTCATTGAACTGAACACAGTACTCAAGGCGACTGTCGTTGTTGGTTTTCAACTGAAGATCCGATTGAAAATCATGTTCACGACAGATCGAAGTAATAATGTCACCGGTCTTCTTTTGTTGAAAAATACGACAATTGGTCCGCTGCTGGAGAAACCAGCACCAGGGGGAAACCAGCAATTCATAGTGAAGGTAGCCCCGACTGGCCATCAGGCCTACCTGGCGAACCTGGACACAATACCCATGAAAATACCTCTGCCGGACACGGTCTGAACCCCTGCCGGGCTGATAGCAGAACGTGATTTGCTGCCCCAGCAACGCAGTTTCTGACAGTTTCCTGGCCAGAATCACCGCGCGGTGCTGAAAAAGGTCATCCAGCTGTTCGCTGCTGTGCAGCTCTGAGACAATCCACTCATCTCCCTGTTCCGAGCGGGCAGTCAAAGGCCGGGCATGTATCTCAAGGTCTTTCATTGGCTAACTGTCCGAAAGATTCAGGCATAAGCAAGCTGCCCGGTCTTGATATCCCTTTTAATAACGTCAAAAGCAATGCATTCCCCGGTCTGCAGAGTCTTTTTCAGTCCGGCATAATCCTTTGCCGCCCGCAAAAGAGCCGTCATATCCTCTGCCACAACCTGTTTCTTACGCTCTCCCCGGACTGTTTTACTCTGCAATACCGTCCCGTCATCCTTGGTTATCTGTTCAGTGGCGTATTGAAAATATTTCGACTGGGCATTGCCGACAAACCCCTCAACGGCATTGATCTCATTGATCCCCATAACATCCCCGTAACCATTAAAACCGGGCACCCGTGCTGCCCGTTTCTGTACCGCATCGGCCTCCAGGTCAAGATTACTGACCAGGGCTACCATACGACCACGACAGTCCATATAGACCTGACTCAACTCGGCATCTGAAGCCCTGTCATTCAGAAATTGAGCAAAGGTGATCAGCCGCCGGGTATGCACAGAACCGGGGTTGTAGTGCTTCATGGTTTTTGCCAGTTTCATCAGGGCCGGCATGGCAATGGCGTCATACCCCACCAGCAGAAGGCCTCTGGGAGAAATGATGCAGCTGGCGCTGATACTGGAACCTACCCCCAGCGTGGCCCCGGCTGAGGTGTCAAAGCTGACTTCATCGATGGACGCCTTTGCTGCCAGTTTTGCGGCTATGCCGACCCCGAATGACATCGACTCCCTGGCCTGCAGGGTAAAGATATTCACCCCCCTGCCGGGGTGTTGCAAAGCTACTTTCTGCTCAGAACCAAACTCAAAGCCGGCAAACAGTTTGCCCCCGATATCCATCCCTACCCCCTGGCCATTGACGAAGCACTGCAGGTTGCCCGCGGCAATACCACCGGCAAACAGGTCGCCACCCAGTTCCACTTCCGCCATCTGGCCAACGGTCACACTGCCCTGTCCATTCATCACGACAGCGAGGGAAACCTCCCCTTCAAGATCGGCTTTAAGTCCATGAAATCCCCGGGTAGCTGACGTAGAATTTTCGATCAGGTCAGTCTCCACAGCCGATTCCTGATAATTGTTCACCACTCCTGCGGTTGTCCCTGCACTGCCCCCGGCCCTGGCGTGAACTTCAGCACTGCCACTGGCGTGGACTTTTACCATGTCCAACTCACCACCCAGCAGACGACGAAGGTATTCTCCTTTGACCTTACAGGAGTAGGTCAGTTCATAATCAATATCTGCCCGCAGACTGGCCTCAGCGCCAATGCCTGCTGCCGCACTGGCCCTCAGCTCATCCATTCGGGCTGCGCCAGACGCATGACCGGAGGCCTGACCACTGGCTTGCAGGTTACCTTTCAGGGATTGTTTCAACCGGCCCTGCTGCCACTCCTTTTCAACAGACAAATCAGCACTGCCAGCGGCCGATACCGATGCCTCACTTTGTGCACTGCCCTCGGCCAGCCCGATAATCCCCTTGCCAAAGCCGGTGGTGGTGCTCCCGGCACTGCGTGCTACCGAGGTGCTGCCCTGGTACATCCCCACCGTGTTGGAGTTCCATTCATACCAGGTGGTCCAGTCCGTATCCACCTCCGTCATATACTGGTCATGGACCCTTGCGGCACTGGCCGCCAGCAGCTCGTAGCGGAGCCGGGAAACCGCCAGTTCCGCCAATGTCCAGGAGTGGTCGGTTTTGTCTTTTTTGATAATGTCCAGAAGATCAATTTTATTGGTGATAATCCGGGTTGCCAGGGTATTGCGGATCATGCGCTTGACCCTGGTCTGTTCCACGGGCGATGGCTGGTAAGCGGCCAGATGTTCAGGAAAATTTCGACTGGCACAACCCACCAGGATTTTCCATTTGGGGTGCGCCAGTATTTTTCTGGGGTCCGTGGTCTGGAGTTCACCTTCCAATGTCGTATAAACAGTATCAACCGCTTCCTGAAAGTGTTCGACACGGGTAGCTTTCTGATAGCCAAACAGCTTTTTCTCGCCCATCTCCCGGGTCCAGCCGTCAACCAGCTGCTCAAAGAGTGAATCATTGATATTAATCAGCTTTCTGGTGGGACCCAGTTCCAGCAATTCGGTGAATCTCATGGTGGCTGTACCTTACTCACGCCTAACCAATGGTATAAACAATCCGCTGGTTATCCAGCCCAACGGTAACTGAAGCAATGTGTTTACCCTCTGCCATAAAGGCCAGACATTCCGCCGCCAGCTGCGGCATCAGGTTCCTGTTGATCTGTTGCTCGATAGCCCGCGCACCGATCTGTGGATTGCTGTGCCATTGCACCAGCTGCTGAACCACGGCATCATCCACCCGCAGACTGGCACCATATCGGCTGGCCAGGTTGTGCTCTATCCTCCCCAGGGCCAGACGACAGATTCTGGTCAGATCACCTTCGTTCAGAGGCAGATAGGGAATAATGGTTACCCTGCCCAGAAAGGCCGGTTTGAAATAGCGCAGCAGTTCATCATTGATGGCCGCCAGAATGGTATCCCTATCCGGAATACCTTTACCCTGCCGCTGAAACTGAGCCACCAGGTCGCAGATTAACCCGTCAGCGGCATTGGCAGTCATAATGATAATGGTCTGGCAAAAATTCACTTCCCGCCCCTCACTGTCCGTCACACGGCCCTTATCAAAGACCTGGTAGAAAATATCGTGGACACCGGGATGAGCTTTTTCCATTTCATCCAGTAACAATACTGAATATGGACATCGTCGTACGGCTTCGGTCAGTACACCACCTTCACCATAGCCCACATAACCTGCCGGGGCTCCCAATAACATTGAGACTTTATGTTCCTCCTTGAACTCGGTCATATTCAGTACGGTCAGATTCTGTTCACCGCCGTAGAGCTGATCGGCCAGGGCCAGGGCTGTTTCTGTTTTTCCCACACCAGAAGGACCGCACATCAGGAAAACCCCCACCGGCTTGCGTGGATCTGATAATCCGGCCCGGCCAATACGGACACTTTGGCTGATCCCTGAAATGGCATCGTCCTGACCAACCACCCGCTGGCACAGGTTCTGTTCCAACAACATCAGTCGTTCAATTTCATCCCTGAGCATGTCGCCTGCGGGAATGCCAGTCCAACCGGATACCACTTCCGCCACGCTGTCGGCATCCACCCGGGCAAACACCAGCGGCCGATCCTTACGGCAGGCCTCAAGTTCCTGCTGTAACGCACTGAGTTTATTCAACTCTTCTGTTGCCACCGGCACCTCGTTGGTTAACAACTGCTGATCCACCCGGGCCGACAGGGGAAGTATTTTTGCCACTATCCCCTGTTCCTGCCGCCAGCGTTGTTCCAGCACCTCACCCTCGGTTTTTGCGGTTGCTATTTCCTCCTCCAGCAGGGCAATGCGTTCAGCCACCGCTGCCCCGATCACCCGGTCTCGTTGCAGCTCCCGGAGTTCACTGGTCAGGGCCTGCTGATGCTGGCGCAGGCGCTGCAATTCAGCGGGGGTGGTATGGCGGGAAAGACTCACCCGGGAGCAGGCAGTATCCAGCAGGCTGATGGCTTTATCGGGTAACTGTCGTTCAGGCAGGTAGCGGATCGACAGTTGCACAGCGGCCTGCACCGCGTCCTCATGAATACGCACCAGGTGATGTTTTTCCAGCAGTCGGGCCATCCCACGGGTCATCCGGATGGCACTGGTTTCGTCCGGCTCAAGTATTTTCACCGGCTGAAATCGGCGGGCCAGGGCCGCATCCTTGTCAAAATATTGTTTGTATTCCGACCAGGTGGTGGCCGCAATGGTTTTAAACTCCCCCCGCGCCAGGGCCGGTTTCAGCAGATTCGCCGCATCATTCTGACCGGCAGCACCACCGGCCCCCACCAGGGTATGGGCTTCATCAATAAAGACAACAATGGGATGATCGGACTGCTTGACTTCATTAATGACATCCTTAAGCCGGTTTTCAAACTCCCCTTTAATACTGGCACCAGCCTGAAGCAACCCCAGGTCAAGACTGAGAATTGTCACTCCCTGCATAGTTTCCGGCACATCACCCAGCACGACCTGCTGGGCCAGCCCTTCCACCACAGCGGTTTTACCGACGCCGGCATCGCCCACCAGGATCGGATTGTTCTGCCGGTGACGACAGAGAATATCAATGATCTGCCGTATTTCCCGGTCACGGCCAATAATGGTGGGGGACCTATTGCTTAATGAACCGGATTCTTCCAGAGCCACACGGGCGGCATCGGTCATATTGATGGTGTATTTATCCAGTGCTGACTGACTGCCAGGCGGTGCCCTTCCCTGTTTATCCGGCACTTCCGGTTGCCGGGCCAGGCTTTGCAGTTTTTCCCTGGAAATTTTCCCCAGCTCCCGGGTGAACTGGGTCTCTGTCAGGGTAAAACTATCTTTGGCCAATAGCGCCAGAATCAGGTGGTAAGAGGTCATGGTATTCTGCTGGAAATTCACCGACGCCAGCAGCCAGGTATCCTGAATCAGGCTCACCGTGGTTTGGGCCAGGGCCGGGGTGGCTTGATAGCCTGTGTTAAGTCGATCCAGCCGTTGCTCCAGATCATCCACGATCACTTCCCGGGCCAGCTGCTGGCTATGGATAATCCGATCCATATCACGGCCCGGTTCCCGGAACAGTTGCAGCAGCCAGTGATCCGGTTCAACCGTCTGATGCCCACGGTGAACACAGAGTCCGGCAGCCATTTCCAGAGCCTGGCGCAGCTCCGGTGATAAATGACCAACCAGGGTTTTCAGTTCCACCTGTTGCATAAATCGAACCCTTGGGAGTTGTCTGGAAATAACTTCCCTATTTTCATTGCCTGACTCCGTTCGGACTGAGCTTGTCGAAGTTCGGTGGCACGACCCTTCGACAAGCTCAGGGTGAACGGAAATCGGGAACTTATTAAAAGACAATTCCTTGGCTGTACTCCAGCTTAAAAAAAACGGCTGCCCCACTTACTGGATTGATGTTCCGGGAAATCCACCGTGACTCTCTGCTCTGGATACAATTTCGATAGCAGACAGCTGAGACGCCCAAGACGGGCAGTGTGGATAGCCGGTCTGGCAGACAATTGCGGTGCAGACAGGCAGTGACGCGGGCAATTAATCTGCAGTCGGAAGCGAACCAGGTTGGCAAAATAGATGCCGCACATCTCCATAATGGCCGGTGCCAGCTGTCGGTCCCGGGTGATCGCCTGGTACTCTGCCCCGGTATTGATCACAATCACCACGTAAACGCAGGAATACAGCAGATAGCCGGAATGGCCCAGCAGGCAGCTCGCTCCCAACCGGCCCACACAACGGCTGCGATAACCCACCCGGGAGTGCAATTGTGTACGACAGTCTGGTGCCACTGGTATTCTCATCGGGGGGGGTGACTCCAGACGGAATTTCAACGAAAAATAGTCCTCCAGGATTAACGACAGTAATTTCAGGTTGGAGGTTTTCCGGCCAATAACGGCGATGTAGCGCACCAGGTTATTCACCGGGATAGTTTTCGGTGAGGGCAATCCGCCCAGTGCCAGCAGCCGTTGTCTCGGGCTCTGGGCACTCCCCGGTTTCTGTTCAAACAGCACGGACAGGCTGGAATCCAGGGTAATCTGGCTGGTGTGTCTGAGGATCTGGTCATTAAAGAGGGAAAAAAAGCCTGATATGCTCTCAGGCGTGTCCTCCCGGCCTCCACTCAGCCGCATCTGCTTTTCCAGATCCTGGTAAACATAAGGCAGTGTGCCGTAATAACCGTGCAATGCCGGCTGGGTAGATAGCAGACGCCAGCCGCTGGCAACTCGACACACCTGGTACAATTCCCCACAGGGAAAGCGATAAGCCGGATCACAGGCAAAGCGCAGCGACACCTGCGCCAGACCATCGCCACGGTGTTCAATGGGCTGGGGAATCTGCCCCAGCACCCGCAGGGCCTGGGCGGCCTGCCAGCGCCAGGGTTCCTGCTGCAGGGAGGTAATCAGCGATTGATCTGATAACCATGACGGCGTGTACATCGAATATATTCTCCCTGATGCCCTTTCAGCTGAATGACCACCTGGATAAAACTGTGGAAGCCGGCAAAACGAACGGCCAGATAGTCCAGCAGGTTGCTGAACATCATGATGCTGGATTGTTTCAGTTTGATCGGGTCCAGCTCAAACACCACTTCACTGCCCTGCAACAGGCACTGGTGGCCATCAATACGAATCTGCGCCACCTGTGGCTCTACCCGAATGGCTGACATGGATTCCAGCCAGGCGACCCCTGTCGTTGTTTTCCGCTGCGCGTACATGGACAACAGGTTACGGAATTGTCTGGCCGGGTCCCGGGCCTGAAATATTGAGACAATGTTTTCGCTGAGCAGCACCAGCAGATTGAGCCGGGTCTGAATATCCAGCTTGCGAGCGACGGGTGCCGTAGGCCGCATCAGCAGCCTGACGTCGGTGGGCAGAATAATATTATCCAGACACTCAAGCCCGGGATTGGCCGGCAGGTCCAGCACCTGATTACCGTTGCTGCAAGTCACATGGGGAGACAGCACCATCACCTGATTCCGGCCGGGGTCCATATCCGTGTGGCTAATCTCCAGATGACCATAACGCCCGGTATCCACATCCACCGGCCGGTGCAGCCAGAAGCAGTGATGCTCACCGTCGTTATGTTTCAGGCCATATAACGGCGGCAGAACCACCGGCTGCTCACCGGTAATATCCAATACCTCTGTGACCGCCTGGATCTCCACCGTATTGGGACTATAGCTATCGGGGATCAGGGGATAGTCCAGCTGCCGGTGATCAACCACCACCGGTTCGGCAATATGGTCAAACAGGTTGACCAGAGGGGCGCAGCCCTGCAGAAAGCGAAGCTGGTCTACTCCCAGCAGCATTTCATCGGGCATATTTTCCAGGCAGAACAGCAGGCTGACCTCACGGCTGTCGAACTGTTGCAGTTGTGTCCCGATCCCGTTCAGCCGGAACCCGAAAAACAGCTCCGGCAGCGAGAGCAGTTCAGTCACCATCTGGTAGTCAGAAAAAAAAGTATGTTCCTGGCTTAACAGCCGGTCGCCTTCGCCAAAACCCACCGGTGCAAATGATGCCAGGGGTAGCTCATGGTAGCGGCCCTGCCGGTCCACCAGCAGAATCCTGCACAGATCCCGGCATAGCAGGTCATACATCAGCGTCTGCAGGCGGGCGGTACCCCGAAAATAGATGGTCAGCCCGTAGTCATCCGCCAGTTCATTGAATCGCCGGGACTCATCAATCATGGCAAGATCCAGCCCGAGCATGGCCACCGCCAGTTCCGGGCAGGGAATGTTGTCCCGGCCAAAGGGGCGACGCTCAATATGGGTACTGACAATATCAAACGGACAAAGCTCCAGCTGGCGGGTAGTCCGGAACTGGCAGTAGCGATCATCATCGATATAAGCCCGGAAGCGGGTGCCCTGTGGCAGGGTCTTCACAGATGACTGGTCCATATCGGGAGCAACCCGGATCATACTGACGGAAGGCAATGGCTGCACACACAGTGGAAAAATCACCTGGAGCAGGTCAGTGGAAATCTTACCGGACTCCCGGGCGGCCTGACGCGCCATTCTGGCGGTCAGCAGGGCAAACGATTCCATCACCCTGGCCACATGGGGATCATCCACCGTGTCATAGCTGATCCCGAGGCTCTGGGCCTGCTGGGGATGCTGTTCGGCAAAGTGCCGGGCCCCCTCCCAGAGCAGGGTCAGTTCCCGTTCGTACCAGGCCAGCAATGAATCAGGCAATGCCGTTCTCCTCTTGACCCGAAATAACCCCCATACCCAACTCCTCAGTGTTGACAATATCCACCCGGGCATCCGTCAGGTTCAACACTGAATCGAAACCCACCGGGACCCGCTGCTGCCGATCCACCAGTACGCCTTCAATATGAAAACGGATACTGTTGACCCGCTCATTGAGGGCCACCATCTCCACCACAACCTCCGTGAGCCGTGGTTCGTAATACCGCAGCAGCACCTCAATCTCTCGCGATAACCGACTGGCCTGAAAGTAGCTGCGACCGAGATGATCAACCGACAGGCCATAGCGCAGCAGCGACCGCCGGGCGAGCGGATAATCATCACCCGGAGCCAGCAGCGGCTGGCGGGATTCCAGCAGAAACCGGATATTTTCCAGCACCGACAGGCGCAGGTCTGTGGTGCGCTCACCGGATGGCTCTCGGGCCAGCAACAGCTCCAGCAGACTGACGCTCATTCCGTCTCCCTCAACTCGCTGGTATCGGTTTTCAATAGCAGACTGCTGTTAATGACATCGAACTGGTACTGGGGCTGCAGCTCAACTTCACAGTAATAGATACCCAGGCTCTCATTGCCATGAATCGTCACCCTGGATTTTTTCAATGGATAACTGGCCAGTACCGAGTCGTCGGCGTAATCGGCATTGGAGGTGTAGCCCTGCAGCCAGGTGTTCAGCTCCCGCTGGCAGGATACGGCGCTATCGTAGCTGCCAATATGCTCCCGGATCAGCACTTTCAGATAGTGCCCGAAACGGCAGCCGATCAGTGTCGTCTGCAACATATTAATAATCCGTAAATCATCGCCTTCCCAGCCGGACTGATGGAGCGAGCAATTGCTGAAAAAGGCCAGATCGCCACTGAGATAAACGGTGGTCAGGGGGATAAAACCCTGACCGCTGTAAAACTCTTCCAGAGAGTCAGTGAGCCGCAGCCAGGCGGCGGCGGACACTGTCGCACGTTTTTTCACCAGTGCCCCACCCCGCTCACCCGGTACCCTGAGGAAGCCAAACCAGCGAATCCGGTTAAACTCCTGCAGGACATTACCAGCAAAGGCAAAAGCGCTATTGCCCCACAGGTAATCACTGCCAACGCCGTATACCGGGTGCTCATTAAAAAGGATTCCCTGGTAACAGTGCTGCCAGGGTGTCCTGAGCAGCACTTTGGGAAAGGCCAGCCCGAGAAAACGACTGCAACCCAGGCTGCGCAGTCGACGCCAACCGGCAAAATCCTGACTGTTGAGAATACGCTGAACCCGTTCCGGATCGGTCCAGACATCAATATCGCTGGTGCCGAGAAAGTTTTCTGACACTGTCATCACCACCGGACAGAGGGATTCCTGGCCCAGCTCCGCCAGCAGCTGCAGGGTATACAGATCATCGTAACCAGTGACCTCATCCACCTCCGTGGTAATCGCCTGGTCCACCACCAGCAGCCCAAACGGATGGCCGCCAAGGGTATTGAGCTCCTGCCGGTTAACCAGCCGGAACAGCACTGACGTCTGTATACTGGTACTTAAATTCAGATCATGGGACAGTTCAGCCCAGCTCATACTCAGGAGCCGCACCCGTACCGGAGCCACACCGGGTACCGCATCCATCATATACAGCAGACCACGCCACAATGACTCCAGTGCTTTAAAACGAGGGTGCTGAATGATAGTACAGAGCTGTTCGGCCACCTCTTCATCAATGGCGGCCACCAGTTTTTGTGCCAGTGCCTCGGCCTGTAGCGAACCATTCATTAGCCCGGAATATTGGCCACCATCCGCAAAGAGGTGGTCAGCTCTTCCATCTGCAACCAGGGGCGCAACCAGGCGATGGCGGAATAACAGCCGGGGCGGCCTGCCTGTTCCTGTACCATTATTCTGGCTTCCCGCAGCGGCGTTCTGGCCCGGGCTTCATTACCCACGGCGTTGGGGTTGGTGTAGAGACCGATCCAGGTGGACAGGTCTTTCTCCACATCCACCGGGTCCATGGCCGAACCGATTTTGTCCCGGCCCATCACCTTGAGATAGTGGGCAATCCGGGAACTGGCCATCATATAAGGTAACCGGGCCGAAATGGCCGCATTGGCCGTGGCATCAGGATTGGTATATTCCTTCGGCCGATTCAGGGTCTGAGCGCCCATAAACACCGCGTAGTTGGCATTTTTGTAATGCACCATGGGCAGCAGCCCCAGGTCCGACAGCTCCTTTTCCCGTTCATCGGTCAGGTTAACTTCGGTAGGACACTGTTGTACCCGGTCACCGGCTTCAGAGACATAGGTGTAATTGGGCAGGTTCTCCACCTTGCCACCATTTTCCAGCCCACGAATGGCGGTGCACCAGCCAAAAGCGGTAAAGGCATTGTTGATCAGCAGCCCCATATCATAGGCAGCATTACTCCAGGTGAAATCGCGGTTGGAGCGTGGCCGATGCACACCATCCCGGCCTTTGGGAAACTCCTCGAAGTTAAACCCCCTGACCGGACTGGCAGCCTCGCCATAGGGCAAACGGGCCAGGGTCCGGGGCATGGTCAGGGCAACATAACGGGCATCATCGCTGTCCCGGAAGGCATTCCAGCTGGCGTAGGCAGAAGCATCAAACCCTGCGGCCACCGGCCTGCCTGCCCCCAGCTTGCGGATATCATCAAATTCAAACAGTCCGGGCGATGCGGCGGCAATTAAGGGTGAATGGGAAGCGGCAGCCACCACCCCCAGGTAGCGCAGCAAAGCGACATCTTCATCATTGTGGCTGAAGGTATAGTCAGCCAGCAGGACACCGTAAGGTTCCCCCCCTGCGGTACCAAACTCATGCTGATAAACCATATTGAACAGACGACTGCGGTCAATAGCTGGGGCCTCTTCAAACTGCTCCAGTAACTCATCCCGGGTGATATCCAGCACCCTGACCTTCAACCGGGAACCCAGGTCGCTGTTACGGATCAGCTTATTAAGACCACGCCAGGAGCCTTCCAGCTTCTGAAATCCCTCCTGATGCAGTACCTCACTGAGTTGCCGGGATATCTTATCGTCCAGGGCCGCCACCGCCTCTTCAATGGTTTTGGTCAGGTTTTTGCTCCAGACCACCGTCCCTTCCAGGGCCTGGCGGGTCAGGGTAGCCAGCAGATTCCTGGTGGTATCCGGTGCCGTTTGCCCGGTAGCGGCTATGGCCCGGTCCAGAAAGCTTTCTGCCAGTTCCGGGGTTGCCTCAGTGGCAGACGCCTCAGCCTGTTCATCGCTCATATCAGTTCACCATGTTTTGCACCACAGAGATTGCAAAGACCTCTATGGAAAAGGAAAAAATCTCACATTTTCCTGTTTCCTGCTGTTCCCGGTGACCGGTTCAATCCTTACCCTCACCGGCATCACCAGAGGCACCGAGGTCATTAGCATCAATACCCAGCTCGCCGGATAGCCCGGTCAGGGCATCGGTACTCTGCAGTACTTCCTTCAGCAGGGCCTCCAGATCCCGGGAACGGTCCGCATGGGCCAGTAACTCCCTCAGCTGATTCCGTACTGCCATCAGTTTGCGCAGGGGTTCAATCTGCTGGACCACATTGGCCGGCTCAAAGTCTTTCATGGAGGCAAACGACAGGTTGACGGCAAACTCAGTATCATCCTCGCTGCCTTCATCACCGGCACTGGCCAGTTTATTGGCCACTTTCAAATTCAACTGGGGACCAATGGTGGCCATGACCGAGTCAAAGTTATCCTGATCGATATCAGTGAAGTTCCGGAAGTCCACTTCTTCTTTGTGGCTGTCCGGCTTATCGCCGGAAAACTCACCAATAACCCCGACCACAAAAGGCAGCTCCCGTTTTTCCAGGGCACCGTTGGTTTCCACATCGTAGGTAATGCTGACCCGGTTTTTACTGATGCGTTTATGCTGTGTATTCAACGCCATAATCTTTGCCCCTGTTATTCCTCAACTGGCCCTAACCTTTACTGGAATGGGATTCCGCCTTGCCGGTAGGCAGGTCGTAGGTGACATCGCCACCAGGTTCCAGCTTACCGCCTTCGCCTTCATTCCAGTGTTTCACCTTGACCTTGCTGTAGGCCAGGGCAATGCTCTCAAACGGGGTAGCACCGTCGGACGCACTGAGGCTGTAATTGACAATCCGGGCATTGGTTAACTGCAGCTGCAGGTAAACCTGTGCCCCCTGACCGGAGCGATCAGGCTTGGTCACAATAATATCAACGGTGTCGCCTGTATCCCCGGGCACATACATCCGTGAGAGAATATTTTCCGAGGCACCATCCATCTCCTTGCTGACAGTGATTTCACTCATGGCCACCATGCCGGCATCACGATTCATACCATTGCCAATATCCATACTTACCGACCGGGCGGCACCCCAGTTGAAGGAGCGAATGGCAAACCAGCCCTTGCCAGCGACACTGTCTCCACCGGTATATTCAGCCGTAGCATCACCTTTACTCGTGGCTTCGCCCAGCTTCATGTACATATTGGCCATAACTTTTTCCTCAGAAACGGTGCTGGTTACACAAGGTCATCCAGATTACTGATATTGAGCCCTCCGGGGGGATCGGAAACGGAAGGGACAGGTTCAGTAATAACCTCTTGTTGACGACTTACGTTGTCTGCATAGTCAGGTGGTGATGTCGGAGGCTCAGGTTCCGCAGCGGCC
This sequence comes from Endozoicomonas sp. ALB115, assembly GCF_049310245.1. Classification (NCBI taxonomy): domain Bacteria; kingdom Pseudomonadati; phylum Pseudomonadota; class Gammaproteobacteria; order Oceanospirillales; family Endozoicomonadaceae; genus Endozoicomonas; species Endozoicomonas sp. ALB115. The sequence continues at coordinate 46,469 of NZ_JBLYZG010000005.1, forward strand.
TGCTCAGGGGCCAGTGTTTCGGTCAGGACCGCAGGAATATGGCTGAGCCCTGCTACACCGGGGCCGGGAATGGGGACCTGATGGCTGGTATTCATGCCGGTTAACTCCATAATCCGGCCCATAAGGTTATTGTTATCCTGCAGCAGCTCATTCATTAATTCAGGCAACGGCGTATATCCCCAGCGGATCGCTTTCTCCAATAAATACGACACCGGACTCTGAGGTTCGGTACGCTGAAAATAATCGGACAACAGCCTGAGCTGCTGGAATGCCTGGTTGCGGTTAAACGATGGATCAGTCCCGGCGGCCTGCTGCTCGCCAGCGTTGCCTGTTTCATTCTGGACGACAGTTTCCTGCACACTCGCGTCTGGCTCGGCAGTGTCCCTGGGGAAATCTGTGATACCGTGGTTATCCCGGGCAGCCTTGCGAACATCCGGTGGCCAGGGGGTAATCAACCCCTCGGTGAGGTCAGCAATGGCCTGCAGGTTGGCCTCCAGGGCCTGACGCAGAAACCGGCTGCCCGGCGCGGGCATATTTATTTTTTTGAAATGCTCTATCAGGGTCTTATCCAGGGCATCAAGCCCATCAAGAACATCCTGAATGTCGTTTATTTGCGTAACAACAACGTTAATGTCGTCTGTGTCGTTTTGCTGGGAAGATGAAAACGCTATCTTAACCTTCTGTTTCAGCTCGTTGCGGCTGGCCTCTTCATGCTGGTAGCAGACATAGTCAATATCACTGACCAGGGGCAACATGCGCAGGGGCACGGCAATCTGGCAACTGTCCTCTGATTCACCGAACAGCAGCTTCAGGGCCCGCCCCTGAACCTCAGCCCGCTCCATACCGGCGTTATCCGGGTCTGCTGAGCGAAGCTTTTCCACCGGCAGAAAAGGCTGTATCTGCTCGCCAAATTGATTGATACAGAGGTCAATCAGCTGAATCACCAGGGCCAGTTGCGCAAAGGGACGGCTGGTAAACAGCTGAGCCATGGCCAGCCATGCCAGGCACTCCAGGTCCCGGGAAGATTTCTCCAGAACCTCCAGCAACAGGGTGCGCAATTGCAACCAGTTCTCCCGGTTTTCGATCTCCAGAATATCCAGCTCTGTGGGATCCGGATTCAGGGAGAGTTTCTGCAGACTGGTTTGGGCGATGTTGTAGGCATTGCGCAGGGGACGATACAGTTCACGATTGCTTTTCAGGTATTCTCCCCCCGGTGACTCCTCCGACAGAGGCACCAGAAAGGCATCAAACTGCTCGACAGATAACAACCCTTTCATTGCAGAAACATGCTGGTCATTTTCAATAAATTAGAAGACAGATTAGTTCCACTTTTATTGATCTGCCAGATTCTGTCGCTTAACTGAAATTGCCCGCTTCTAAATCCGTATATACCGAAAGGATATAGAGTTGCTGCGATGCTACAAGCGTCGAACTCCCGGTAGCCTTGATGAAGGTGACGGGGGGAGCCGGACAATAACGTAGAACATCAGATCATAAAGCCCCTAAAACACACCACCACACTACAAAACAAAAATAATCATTTTGACATACATCAAAACACACAATGCATTAATTCTGTACAGTCCGCGCAACTCATTAAATAATGACTGGATAACACAAAATGTCACAAACCTTCACTCAATCCATTGCTATAAATAATGCCTCGACGGGCGGTTGGGAGAAACGTGATACACAATGGATGCTGACACTGTTTGGCACAGCTATTGGTGCCGGCGTTCTATTTTTACCCATTAACGCAGGTCTTGGTGGCATCTGGCCCCTGATTCTGATGACCATCCTTATCGGCCCCATGACATTTTTGGCCCATCGCGGTCTCAATCGCCTGTGCCTGTCCTCCAAAAATCCCCGGGCCGATATTACCGAAACCGTTACCGAACATTTTGGTCAAAAGGCTGGAAGCCTGATCACTCTGGGCTACTTTGCTTCCATCTACCCTATCCTTCTGATCTATGGCATTGGTATTACCAACACTGTCAATTCACTGATGGTTAATCAGCTGGGGATGGCAGAGCCAAACCGTGCAATCCTGAGCTTTGTGCTTGTGGCCGCCATGGTCAGCGTTATGGTCGCCGGTCAGAAGACCGTACTGAAAGTCACCAATGCCATCGTATACCCGCTGATCATTGTGCTTTTTGGGACCTCTGTGTATCTGATTCCCCAGTGGAATACTGCCCAGTTTGATGTTTCTGTTTCCGCTGGCGACTTTCTGAAAACCGTTTTCCTGACCATTCCGGTGCTGGTATTTGCCTTTAACCACTCTCCTGCCATCTCTTCTTTTGCCTCAACCTATCGCAGCGAGCTGGGAGATAACGCCGAACAGCAGACCAGCAAGACACTGAAGCGCACCACCATGATGCTGGTCGGTTTTACCATGTTCTTTGTTTACAGCTGCGTTCTTACCCTGTCGCCAGCAGAGCTGCTTCAGGCCAAGGCTGCAAACCTGCCAATTCTGTCCATTTTTGCCGAGCGCACTGACAACCAGATCTTTGCCTGGCTCGCTCAGGTTGTGGCGATTATTGCCATCTCTTCATCCTTTTTCGGGCACTACATGGGAACCCGCGAAGGCCTGCAGGGCATGATCGTTAATCGTGCCAGGGCACAGGGGAAGCAGGTAAACCTTAAAGCCATCGATAAAGGGGTTATCGTCTTTATCACTTTGTCAGTATGGGCTGTTGCTTATGCCAATGTCAGCGTCATGGGCATGATCGAATCACTGGTTGCCCCAATTCTGGCCATGATTCTGTTCATCCTGCCGGTATACGCAACCCATAAAGTACCAGCAATGGCCAAATACCGCTCAAGGGCCAACATCTTCACCGTGGTGATGGGCTTGATTGCCATTACTGGCTTTATTACTTCCCAGTTGATGTGATCCCCCGCCGGGGCCCTGCGGCCCCGGAACAGTCACAATCATCATTCGGAATACCGGCAGAGCCGATGGCACTCCCGCAATATCAGTCCCAAACAAATGACGGCACAATAGGACAAGAACTCTTCAGGTACTTCAGGTAAAAGTGCCCGAAACAGCCATGTGCTTCAAAGCAGCAATACCCTGACAGGCATCAGAAATCCGCCGCTTACTTTAACCTTTTTACCGAACCAGCAAACTATGCTCAGTATTTTTGATATTTTCAAAACAGGCATTGGCCCATCCAGCTCACACACAGTGGGTCCAATGTGGGCAGGACACCGCTTTCTGAACGAGCTTGAAGAAAAAGGCATCCTGTCCAGTATCTCATCCATTCGTGTTGGTCTTTATGGCTCACTGGCGCTCACTGGTGTTGGCCATGGCACCGATAAAGCCACCCTGCTCGGCCTGGCCGGTTATCGCCCGGACACTATTGATCCCGATGAAGCTGATCAGATTTTTGCACATATCAAAACCAATAAAGCCCTCAAGCTGGCCTGTAAACACGCCATTGACTTTGATTACCACAAGCATCTGATTTTCCATAACGGAGAAACGCTGCCTGAGCACCCCAATGGCATGCGCATTTTCGCTTCCGACAACAATGGTGTGGTGATTTATTACAAGTCTTATCTTTCCATTGGCGGTGGCTTTGTGGTCTGTGCCGATGGGTACAATCAGCCAGAGGCGGCCAACAGCTCGGAAGACTCCTGTCAGATCCCTTATCCTTTCAGAACCGCCGCAGAGCTTCTTGACCTTTGCCATGAGCATAACCTGACCATTGCCCAGTTGACTATTGCCAATGAAGTTGCCCGGCATCAGGGTGATGGAGACCTGGTAAATGACAGGATTGATGCCATTTGGGCAGTCATGCACGCCTGCATCGAACGGGGCCTGCGTATGGAAGGAACCCTTCCGGTCAGTGGCCTGAAGCGCCGTGCCGCGAATATGCATAAAAAGCTGACCAGCAACCCTGAAGCCATGCTGATGGATCACTTTGCCATCATGGACTGGGTAACCCTGTTTGCCATGGCCGTTAACGAAGAAAATGCCTGCGGGGGCCGTGTGGTCACGGCTCCGACCAACGGTGCTGCTGGCGTTATCCCGGCGACGCTGGCCTATTACACCCGCTTTATCTCGCGAAATAATCAGCAGGGAATTCGTGATTTTATTGCCACAGCCGCTGCCATTGGCTCGCTGATCAAGATGAATGCGTCGATTTCCGGAGCCGAAGCGGGCTGTCAGGCTGAAGTAGGCTCTGCATGCTCAATGGCTGCCGCAGCGTTGGCTGCCATTCAAGGTGCCACCATGGAACAGGTGGAGAATGCCGCTGAAATCGGCATGGAACATCATCTGGGCATGACCTGCGACCCCATCGCAGGGTTAGTGCAGATTCCCTGCATTGAGCGCAATGGCATGGCCGCCATCAAGGCCATCACTGCGTCCCGTCTGGCCATGCGTGGCGATGGTGACCATGCGGTGTCGCTGGACAGCTGCATTGAAACCATGTATCGGACAGGGTTGGATCTTCAGGCCAAATACCGGGAAACCTCATTGGGTGGCCTGGCCGTGTATGCCAGGGCACAACCGATCAAAATCGTTAGGACAGCCTCCTAGTTCATGCTCTGTTGTTAACCGCGAAAACCTGGGTCTTTTTCGCTTCCTCAGCACTGGAGATACATTTTTCAAACCACTGATAATGCAATGCTTGGGAAGGGAGAACGCGTAATGACGGGTTTGGGTGTAAAAGATCATTGATTAAGCAAACCATCGGCTCAAGGTAGCTTTTTAAGGCCTCAGCCGTTTGGGTCAATGTATTGAAATCCTGGATATTTGGATGGCTTACCGAAGCTACTCTCAAGCACAGTTGCTCCAGGCTTTTTTTATCATTGGGTATGGCCTTATGGTAAGTGTTATCAGGCTTTACGGTTTCGTATCTCTGCATGGCGTGGGAAAGTGCCAGAGCCCGGGCTTGACGCTCTGAGGGAAAAAAGGTGCATAGTTCGGCATCGTGACAGAAGCTGACGGCTGTTCCGGTTTCCAGCTCTTTCAGAACTCTGTAGAGACTTTGACCATAAGCAAACGCATCGTCTGCTGTTTTTGCCGGGATATGTGCGTTCAGGTCTTGCAGTAATTTGAACGTATCCGGTGCGGCGAAATCCTCACTGCCAAAATGCGAACTTTCTCCGGCTACTGCCGCTTGTCCGAAGTCCAGCTGTTTAACGCTTTGGGTATTCTGGTCAAACATACAGTTAAATGGTTTAACATCAGAGTGAACAATCCCTTGTTTTTCAAGATGCGCCAGGGCAAACAGTTGCTGTTCTTGCAGATGGGCATAGGCATTAAAAAATTCGTCAGGCGTGATAATTCCTGTTTTCAGTTGGTGTATGAGTGTGATGGTCAGCGTTTGAAGATTTTGCCCATCTATGAACTCAAAAAGTAATCCTGACCGGTTATCGACCTCCTCAAAACCATAGCAATTTACAATGTTTGGATGGTCGCCTACTTTTTTCATTATCACTGCTTCCCGATTCAGAGACTCTATAGCCGCTTCGTGACGGGAGTTTGTTATTGGCCTTTTCAGGGCAAAACTTTCAGAGATTCCATGAACATCCATTTGTTCGACCAGGTCAACAATCGCAGTGGCACCGTGTCCAAGTGTTTTAGTGATTGAAGCCTGTTCGCTCAGTATTGAGTGGTCACTGTTTTCCCAGAAAACTGAATCTTCCGAAACCTCAGAGCTTGGGGTCAGGAGTATTCCGGTATCTTCGACTGATAACCCGGAGCGACTGGACAAAGAGGTGCTGCGACTTTCATAGCCAACGTCATTTTCAGTTGTGGGGATGTGTTTTGTGACAGGTGGGGTTTTGGTTGTATTCGTGGGCTGCCGGTCAGCCTGGTCGGTATGGGCTTCACTCCCCTCCTTTTCAGAGTTGATATTGGAAGGAGTTGAGGCAGAAAGGTTGAGTGGTTTCATTGCCTGTAAAGTTTAGTTGCCCTGATAGAGCAACTTATCGACATGAAAGGCAACGACTTTGCCAAAAAAGCCGGATTCGGTCTGAAACTTCCTGCATATCAATGAATTACAGTTCATCATCATCGCAAATAACCGCTGCTGCTGGAAATTTACCGGATCCGCCCCCAAGGCAGGAAGTGTAACAGCACTGGGCTCAGGGCATTAGCAAGAAGTTAATTATGATGTTTCCGGGCCAGGATATCTATCGTAAGTCACCTTCTTATCCAAAAGTTTTATTTATAATAATCATTAAAAAGACCAATAATTAAATGAATTAGAAATTGGCGCAATAAAAACAATCAACCATGGAAGAGCTTAAGTACTCGAACGGAGAAGTTGCCATGATAACTGCATCGAAAATCACCCAGGCTTTACATATTGCGAATAAATCAGAAAATAAAAATACTGAGCCTAAAAAAGGAAGCTTTAAAGACCATTTAATAGCTTGTTGTGCAAATACTATTTATATGCCTACCAGTTCAGATATCTCCAAATTCGGCAGTTACTCCCGAACGTATAAGAGCATGCCGAATATTGCACTTTCTGTCAAAAAACCATCAACCCCTCCCGCTGCACCGCCGCCGCCACCAATAATGAAACAACCTGACACATGGGCGCAGATTAAACGCAACATTAGTGCTGAACAAAAGGGAAAGAATAAAAAACACGAAAAATCAAATAAAGAATTTACAGAAGAGCTTTTTGAAAGACTGAAAGAACGCAGAAAAGAAACAGAAGGAACGGAAAGGGTTCTGGAGTCCAAACCACGAAAGTCAGAATCCCAGCCCGTGGAACCTGCCAGGGTTGCTCCAAAGCAAATTGAAACGGTTCCTGTGGGTCCTGGTATAATTCCTCCACCACCCCCTCTTCCTGCTGTTTTATCGGGTAAGAAGGTGATAAAAAGCGACAAAAAACCGGCAATAGCACCAAAACCAGTGGTGATGGGATCTAAACTATCTCCCCCTCAACAATTTCAAATGTCTAAGCATGTACTCGAAAGTATCAAGTTGAAGAGGACTGGGAGGAATTTAGAATCTTGAAAATTCAGGCAGAGATGACCCATCAAAATTGTCAACATGTCATCCGCTTGATAGTCAAAAAAGGCGAAGTCATGACTTCGCCTTTTTGCTGCTTAATCCACTATTTTCAGACAGCCATTTCCAGCAACAGCTTGTTAAGACGCTGAACATAAGCCGCCGGATCGTCCAGTTGACCACCCGCCGCCAGGCTGGCCTGATCAAATACCACCCGGGTCAGGTCGGCAAAGCGATCTTCGTCCACTTCTTTATCCAGTCGGCCAATCAATGGGTGTTCCGGGTTAATCTCAAAGATCGGTTTGGATTCTGGCATGCTCTGGCCGGCAGCTTCCATAATGCGGCGCATCTGCATCCCCATATCGTTCTGCCCAACCACCAGACAGGCTGGAGAGTCCGTCAGACGATGGGTCACCCGAACCGATTCGACATCAGCACCCAGCACATCACTGATGCGCTTGACCAGATCTTCATTCTCTTTAGCCGCCTCTTCCTGGGCCTGCTTCTCTTCTTCGGAGTCCAGCTTACCCAGATCGAGATCACCACGGCCAATATCAACGAACGATTTGCCGTCAAACTCGAACAGGTGGGACATCAGCCACTCATCGACCCGATCAGAAAGCAACAGAACTTCCAGCCCTTTCTTGCGGAATACCTCAAGATGTGGGCTGTTGGCCGCCGCTTTGGACGTCTCTGCGGTAATGTAGTAGATCTTGTCCTGACCTTCTTTCATCCGGGAAACGTAGCCTTCAAGGGATTGATCCTGCTCAAGCCCCTGGCTCTCAGTGGATGAGAAGCGCAGAAGTTTGGCAATACGCTCACGGTTGGCATAATCTTCCGCTGGCCCCTCTTTGAGCACCTGGCCAAACTCTTGCCAGAAACTGGCGTATTGTTCAGGTTCTTTCTTAGCCAGTTTCTCCAGCATATCCAGCACTCGTTTGGTCAGCGCGGTTTTCATGCTGTCAACGGCCGGGTCTTTCTGAAGGATTTCCCGGGAAACGTTCAGGGACAGATCGTTAGAGTCCACCACTCCCTTGATAAAGCGCAGGTACATGGGCAGGAATTCCTCTGCCTGATCCATGATAAAGACACGCTGAACATAGAGTTTCAACCCTTTCTGCATATCACGGTTATACAGGTCAAAGGGAGCTTTGGCGGGAATATAAAGCAGGCTGTTGTATTCCAGCTTGCCTTCTACCCGGTTGTGGCTCCACTTGAGTGGGTCGGTATGGTCATGACTGATGTGTTTGTAAAACTCTTTATACTCTTCATCCGTGATGTCGCTGCGGGAACGGGTCCACAGGGCTTTCGCCGTATTCACCGTTTCCCACTCGGGCGCTTTGTCTTTGTCTTTCTCTTCTTCGTTTTCTTCCTCTGTCGCTGGCATCTCTTCCTTGCGCATCAGGATTGGCATGGAGATATGGTCAGAGTATTTGCGGATGATATTACGCAGGCGCCAGCCATCCGCATACTCTTCAGCCTCAGGCTTCAGATGCAGAATAATGGTGGTACCCCGTTTGTCCTTCGTTATTGGCTCAACGGTAAACTCACCGGAACCATCGGACACCCAGCGCACGGCTTCTTCTGTGTCTACCTTGCGGGTTTCAACGGTCACCTTGTCAGCAACAATAAATGCGGAATAGAAACCAACACCAAACTGACCGATCAGCTGGGAATCTTTCTTCTGGTCACCGGTCAGTGTTTTCAGGAAGTCCGAAGTACCGGATTTGGCGATGGTACCCAGATGGGTAATCACATCGTCACGGTTCATGCCAATGCCGTTATCGGCGATGGTGACGGTGTTGGCGTCCTTATCGTAATCCACCCTGACGTCAAGATTTGGGTCACGTTCCAGCAACTCACTGTTCTTGAGTGCCAGGTAACGCAGCTTGTCTGCGGCATCGGAAGCGTTGGAAATCAGCTCCCGTAAAAAAATCTCCCGATTGGAATAGAGAGAGTGAATCATCAGGTGCAGAAGCTGTTTCACTTCAGTCTGAAAGCCCAGCGTTTCTTTTTTCGTTTCGACTGCCATTAGAACCTCAATTCCGGTTAATCAACACATTGAGTATTTTGATAGTCAGGAGATATGGGCAGTGGTGGAGATTTCAACCCTCTTTCGGTCTTTGGTGATTAAATTTCATTTTATCATCAGTGGCTGTTTTCATATTGTGGTCAATTGATGCAAAATGCACCCTTGGTTATTTGGTTAACTACCTACCAGCGCCACCTCCTGACAACACCAAAGGATGGCGGTAAATAACATTAACCGCCATTGGTTCAATGGCGGTTGTTGGAGAGTCAATGACGGAATTGCAGTATTTTTGGGGCTGGGCAGTTTACCTGGCAGGAGCCTTCGGCTGCCTGCTGAGCCTGTGGTTTATTGTTGGTAATTGGCATCCGCGGCTAAAGCGGCCTCTGATGCTGGCTTTTGCTGTACTGTTTTTCCTGCCCGGTACTGTTCACCCTGAGCATAGCTATCTTGGCCCGGCCTTCCTTATCAGCCTTTATGATGGCCTTAGCCTGGGAGTTGACGCCATGTGGCGAACGGGGCGGACTGTGGCAATTGCCGCTGGTGTTGCAGTGATTGCAGGCTTGTTATTACCGGTCGGCAAGGCAAAAAAAGCAGCTTCTGACAAAAGGCAAAAGCCCAACACAAGCCACGCTAAACATCAACGCAAAGAACCCGCCCTGGGCCCTGATTCCAGCCAGAAATCCTGAACTTAACCGCGATTTATCAAATAATGTGTGAACTTCTTGGAATGAGCGCCAACACGCCTACGGATATTGTGTTCAGCTTCCGTGGCCTGATGCAGCGCGGGGGCAAAACCGGCCCCCACAGTGATGGCTGGGGAATCGCGTTCTATGAAGGCAAAGGGTTACGGGAATTTCGTGATCCCAACCCAAGCTGTGATTCTGAAATTGCCAACCTGGTCTGCCGCTACCCGATCAAAAGCACCATCGTGATCAGTCATATCCGCCAGGCAAATGCAGGCAGAATTGCCCTGGAAAACACCCACCCCTTTACCCGGGAACTCTGGGGCAAACACTGGACCTTTGCCCACAACGGCCAATTGAAAGGCATTAAGAAGTTCCCCCTGAAACACTACTTGCCGGTGGGAACCACGGACAGTGAGTACGCTTTTTGCTGGATCATGGACCAGGCGCGTGAGCGCTTCCCCAAACCACCCAAAAGGGTGAGTACGCTGCAACGCTTTATCCGCCAGCTCTGTGACGAACTGCGTGGGCTGGGCGTATTCAATATGTTGCTGAGCGACTCCCGCTATCTCTATTGCTACTGCAGCACCCGGTTGCATTGGATAACCCGCAGAGCGCCGTTTAATCAGGCCAGTCTCAAAGATGACGACATTACGGTGGATTTTGCCAAAGAAACCACAGAAAACGACATCGTTTCTATAATAGCCACTGACCCGTTAACCATTAATGAGACCTGGCACCCTATTCAGCCCGGCGACATGGTGGTTTTTGATAATGGCGAACTTGCTGCCTGAGTAAAAAAATCGGCATAACTGAAAACCAGTCCTCAACAAGCAATTACACTTAGCAGGTCTCTATCCAGTTCCGCGACTTATAGGTTAGCCCAGGGGGATAATGATGAGTACACCGATCAGCAGACCTGCGTATGATATTAACACCGGCCAACTTGATGACAGTCGGCATCAAGCCCCAAAAACACGAAGTTCAAAAAATTCTCTGTTCCATGGCAGAAGTACCAGAGAGCTTCTTGAACCGGTTAACATGTCAACGTTCAGAGATGAAACCGTAGATCCTGGCCATGCCTTGATTAATGACCGAACTTTTGCCGCAAGAAAAGAACACGTTGCCTCCCTTTCCTGCTTAACCTCAACCCAGTCAAAAATGGCGGATGATAAAAGTGCTGTGCGCCAGAATCGGCTGACTGCACCTCTCCCGGGCCCATCATCTTCATCCCGGCAGGATAATCGGGATGCCTACATTATCAATATGCACACCTTAAGGCCGGAAAACGACGCATTACCTCGTGAAGGCGCAGAACCTGCCTGCCTGAAGCATAATAACTGGTGGGAACGCAATAAAAAGTGGAATAGCACCTTTATCCTCAGCACGCTGGCCACCGCAACAACAGTGACCGCTTCGCTGATTTCAGACATAACCCGCGATGACGATCAGGCACTTTTCCAGCGATCAGGGTCCGTCGTCGTCTGCTGGGCCATGTTGGTGACATTTATTACCCTGAGAAAGAGAAGTGAAAAACTGCCAAGCCGCGAGCTGATGATTGAAGCACCCAACCATAAATTACCCCGGGAAGGGGACGTGAAATTAAAGGACCTGGCTGAACAGATCGGCAATGCCAGCATTACCGAAAGGAAAGTAAAAAGAACAGCCAGTGAGTGCGATTGGGTGATCCTGCTGGCAAGTATCATCGGTACCCTGATTTGGGGGTACGGAGATTTAATAGCCAGGTAAACACAACCAGGAGGCTGACCAAAATAATAGCCTGGCTTTCGTTCCGGGATCAGGGCCAGAGTCCACCGGAGCCAGCCAGTACTTTGCCGAGAGTTCGAAGCCATCAACCAACGTCGGGACCAGTTCCGCTGAAGGCAATTTTGATGGTTCCAGACCACCGCCGGTTCCGATAAACAAAAGAGCGATTATCCCTCTGCCCGGGTCTGTCATTGTAATAAACACATTAAAAAAAAAGGCTTAGTGCAAGTTAATCCAGACATTTGGAGTTGAAAGATTTTATCGGAACAAGAACTTTCAGGATGGTCTGCTCTCTGACGAAGCAAACCAGTAACTATAGTAATAAAAACTCACAATGCCTTGGATAATCGATATATGATTCCACCATGCCAGCCAGTTTATTCAGATAGATCATCTGCCTCTGCGAACCATGGGAAACTGGAGTCTCCTGGTCCGTCTCATATCGCTAATCCCGATACCGTGGTTGCAATAAATTCTCGTATCAGTGTTGCTACCAGCCATTGCCCAGTAACAGAGCGCCCTCTCATCACAACCGCCACTCTTGAGCGAACTGTCCGGAAATTACCCTGTGTTGAACATCCCATTACGGCTGCTTTTGAGCGGGCCATTGAGGAAAAAAATCCGGCACAGTTACTGCGTCTGGTTGCCCGGCATCCGTCGCTTATTGAGCAGTATCCGGCCTGTCTTTTGTTGGCAGACGAAGAAGGCAAGACATTGGTTCATCGGATGGGAGCGTCAGATTATACACTGTTGCTCCGTAAAGCGCTCAACACTGAGCAAGGTAAACATGCATTGTGTACAAAAGATCATAATGGCGACACGGTATTACACCATGCAGCACGGGCTAAAACATCCGGAAGTCTTGATGTGATCATTGCCTCCGGTGCCGGTGCACAGTCTTTGCTCGAACAAAATAAAGAAGGATTGTTACCGCTGCATATTGCTGTTTTACGGGGGTATATCAGCAGCAGCATCAAGATGATGAACTGTGTACCAGAAACCTTGATAACCATGGATAACAGTCATAAAACGCCGCTGCACTGCCTGGAATTTACCCAGGCGTCAGAGCGGGCGCAGCTGGCATTTCTCAAAGTTGCCATAGAGAAGCCCTGTGTCCGTGAGAGACTGAATCACCTGCTGTTCTTTCTCAATTTACACAGCACCGATGCCCAATGTGAAAAAAGAATCCAGCAGTTAAGAACATCGGTTTTGCCAGCCTTCAGGCCTGTTATTGCTTATAGGCCGAATAAAGAAACAGCCATCTCAAAAACGGGTTCCGGGACATTCCGGTGCTCACCTGTCGGGGAGCTGTTTGCCCCTCTATGGAACTGTCCTGAAGTAACTTCCACACTTCCGATGTTGGCCAGCAAAGAAAAAACCTTGCCACAGAGTCACGGAGAAACGGAGAAAAGAAAAAATCTTTGCCTCTGTGACTCCGTGTCTCCGTGGCAAAAAGAGACAGTTACTCAGGGACAATTCCTATTTGCCCAAAAAGACAATCCTCTGGGCAGTACATTCATTCAGGCCATGGATTTATCGTCGACGGTTTCATCCGGTAGCCGGGCATTACGCCATAGGGCAAAACAGGTGCTTCAGTGGCTTGGAGAGGTGGGGGTGTATGGCACCTTTTTCTGCATGAAGAGGGAGCAAGCGCACAGCTTTATCGCTCTGGGTGATGAAAATGTCAGCGTACAACTGGTCAACCAGCTGGTTGGATTGGGCGCTCCAAAAATTCAACTGCGATTATCGCCCCCATGGCATCAACCCACCGCTACCCGGCAGTCGGAAGCAACAGGTCAATCAGACAATAATGCCGACCCGGAATCTGCTGAAGGGCTGAAAACAGAACGATTAAAGCGGGTGGAGCTCAATAAGCTGGCGCTGTTATTGCCCGGCTTTGATCCTGACAGACGCCTCCCGCAATGTTTCCGTATGGGGCAAAGTACACTATCCATCGTACAGTGCGATGATGGAGTACCAGAACCTGCTGTGGTGTTTTCATTTCTGGATCTGCCCGAAAAACACCAGCAACACACTGTCCATTGCGATCATTACATGGTGGTAAAACCCTACCGATTTGACAGTACATCACCGGATGGTCGGGTGTTGTACACCGATTTTGATGGTTTGAACCTGCGAAAAATCCCCCTGCACCTGCCACCCAACAGCCTGCTTCCGGAGCCTGGCACCATCAGAACTTTTACATGCGACCGGGATGAACGACAGTGGATCAGAGAAGCCTTGAATGCCTCACCCATAAACAGTCCCTTACAGGCGAAAACCCTGGGCAGAATCTGTACTTTGTGCCGACAAGGGCATATCCATTTGAATGTCATTTATGGGTTAAAGCATCAGGACGTTTTACCCAGAAGAGAACAGCTGCTAGGTCGATGGATCGATGCCCTGCAAAAAGTCACCCAAGAGAGCAAACCCACGCTGATTTTGACGGGTAAATCCCAGATACCCAACGAACTGCCTGATAACCCGGGCATGGCCAAAACACTGGTGATTATTGATTCTGAGTCGGAAGAGGTTGAGGCACAGCTGGGACAGTTCAGCAAACATAAAGCCGTTGCCATCTGTTTGCTGCCAGACCTGCCAAAACCGGTGTTTCATCATCTGATCACGGCTTCCGATCTGCCTGTATTGACCGAGGGAGCCAATACCACATCCTTTCTTTTGCAAACAGGCCACCCCTATTTGTCCACACTGCCTGATGGTGAAACCCCGATTCCACAGGATATGGGGTATCCCCTTGAGGCGCTGAAAATTGAGGCTCTTTCCTATAAACTCAGGATAAACGAAACGGAACAGCAGCTTTTGCAAGAGGTCTATTCACTGATTTGCCACGGGCATTATCAGGAGGCGATGGACTATCTGGATGACCATAAAACAGCCCTGGCCGATTTGCGATTTATCAATGACCAACAGCATCAGGCCATTTCTGCCGTCACCGTCCGGAGCCTGCTGAAAAAAGGGGTGCAAAAGCGCCTCGGCACCCTGGAAAGGGTGGCACTACTGGCGGCCACTAACCCCTCAGTGGATGCATTGGTTGAATATATTCATGATTGCCTGGACGGCTCATCCGTTGTCGCCCACCATTTTGCCCTGCAACGTATGCATGTGGGGCATGATTTTAACAATGCACTGATCGCCACGTTAGTGAAATTTGCCCGGATAAAACAGGTGCTTTGATCAATGTCTTTTGTCCTGCACCTGGCCTGCTCAACCACAATAGCAATGGCTTTACGCTTAAATTCCGGAGAATAATTCTTACGCTGCTTTGTCACTTTCTACCTCGTCATCAATGGCACTATTGTGCTTAACAAGGTGTCCTAAGTCATTAAACCACTTCATTAGCTGAATGGAATGACTGAAGATAACGCGCTCTGGCGATCACAGCCTGCTCTTTAGCTTCTTCCTTGTTGGAGGTTTGTATTTTGATTCTTTGGTAGATCTTTTTATAGATCTTTTGTCCCTCGGCGTAAGCGAGATCTGTCAGGTAGCGCTTCCTTTCGCGCTCTTTTTTGCGCTCGGCGTAAGCGAGATCTGTCAGGTAGCGCTTCCTTTCGTTCTCCCTTTTACGCTCGGCGTAAGCGGGATCTGTCTGGTAGCGCTCCCTTTGGCGCTCCCTTTCGCGCTCCCTTATACGCTCGGCGTAAACGGGATCTGTCTGGTAGCGCTCCCTTCGGCGCTCCCTTTCGCGCTCGACGTAAGCGGGATCTTTGCGAAGTTCCCTTTGGCGCTTTCTTTTGCGCTCGGCAAGTGAAGAACGGCCATCAACATTAACTTCTGCCCGGGTTGTCTGGTTATCACGTGTAGCCTGGTGCATGTATAACGGATTAACGACAGCAACTGGCCGTAAATCTTGTGAACTATGAATTCCGGCAGGAAGATTAGTTAACTGTAAACCTGAATTTGTATGATTCGCTGTTGTGTGCTCTCTAATTTCAAGCTCGTCCCACATTATTAGCTGCTGAAAGGGAGTACCTGGTGTTAGTAATAATGGATTTTTAACGTGTTCATACTCATTCTGGTAAGGAACATATTCATCAAGAATGGATTGTGGTATCTCTTGAATACCTGCTCCAGAAGTGTTTTCTGCATCGAAGTCTGTTAGAGATTCGATATTATATTTAATTAATGAATTAGAATAATCAGATTCATTCTGATATGTATCTAGTCCGCTATTGTAAATAGAAACAGGGTTCAGCACTCGAACTGGTATGCCTTGATAAACAGGCTGCTGTTCGGTGGCACCAAATTGCAGTTCTTGATCTACTAAACCTAATGCGCTGGACCAAAGATAAAAAAAAGAAGCATCATATGAAGGTAATTGATTGGCTTGATACATCGAATTATTGAATTGTTGAATTACAGCTTAAGACTACGCCTTCTTGTAAAAGTTCCTCTCTTTCACAACTCATTCTTTATTTATCAGTTATCAGTCACTTTTTTAATACATTAGTTCCATATAAAAATAATTGTCCGGGGGGGGATAAAAAAGGGGAAATAAATGTCCAACGGTACTGTTAAAACTGAATTGGGATCAAAAAATGTATGGTGCAGTTTCCAGTCCTGATGGTCAGGGTGCATTCATCGGCACATCCTCCGACAACAAGCCTTCTGGCCATGATGCCACCGATAAGTCGTCAGCTCCTGTTCTTCCTGTCTTGCCAAAAGAGACGTCCCCTGCCCACAGCCCTGCCTCCGCCACTGCCTTGATAGAAAGAACCATCGCACCATCAGGGCATCATAGCCTACAGCCCCTGCCGGAAAACTGGCAATGGCAATTGGTGTCTGGAATTTTGAACGGAGAAATTGATGCCATTTCAGCATTGCTTCAACAGAGTGTCGATGTGAATTGCGACCTCTCCAGCCAGCTTGCGACATTGGATCAGCAACCTGTCAACATTAGCGGGGTAGCCCCCTCAATTGCCGCCCAACTGGCCAGGGTTTTTAAGCAAGAATCGCAATACACCCCACTCCGGCTGGCCGCAACAATTGGCAATCCTGAATTGGTAAAGCTTCTGCTGTCTTCGGGGGCACATCTTGAGTGCAGTAACCCTCTCCATGCACCACTGACAGGAGCTGCCGCTGCCGGGCATCGGGAGATAGTCCAGATTCTGCTGGAGCATCATGCCGAAATACAGGCTGGCAGCACCACAGGTGTCAATTCGCCACTGTACTGGGCCATTAAAGGTGGCCATCAGGATCTGGTGGCGTTGCTGGAACAGAACGGTGCCCGTTTGCAAATCGGTTGCCCGGGCAGGGGTGCCCCGATTCACCATGCCGCCAAAGTAGGATCCTCCAGAGTCGTGGAGTATCTGCTCAATCGGGGCGAGGACATTGATAACCAGAGTACCGGGAAGCATACCCCGGTTTATGCCGCGGCATTCAACGGCCATTTTGAGCTGGTCAGGTTACTGCTTGAGCGAGGCGCAAACAATAGCCATGGTGAAACCGGTGAAAATACCCTGATCTGGGCAGCCTGTTACAGCGGTAGCCTGCAAACGGTCAAATATCTGCTTGACCAGGGGGCGGACATCAACGCCGGTTGCGGGGACTTCGACGCCATCAACAGTAATACCTGCCCCTGGAAAAAAACCTCCCCTATTGAGGCTGCTGCCTATTCTGGCAGTTGGCAACTGGTGGAGTACCTGCTTGAGCGTTATAAGCTGAGAATTGATGCTCCCGGCCTTGGCACCGCCCTATTCCGCCACGCTGCTGAGGGAGGCAAGGTGGTGATGATGGATTATATTGCCAGCAGGACAACCATCAACATTGATGAGAAGGGTTACTATTCCCCGATCTCTTCCGCAGCCCGCAGCGGCTCCATCGCAGCGGTGGCGTGGCTACTGGACAAGGGCGCAGACATTCACGCCCACTGCCGAGGCCATCAATCCCCAATATGCCAGGCCTGCGCCTGGGGGCACTTTGAACTGGCCAAATCCCTGGACAGCAAGGGCGCAAGACTTCAAGGTACTGGGTGGGGTTCGCCACTCTATTGGGCGGCCAGCGCTGGCAGTATGGATATCGTGGCATACCTGCTTGACAGGGGCGTCAATGTTAATGCCAACGATAGCGGGCGCACTACGCCTGTCGTCGAGGCCGCAGCGCAAGGGCACCTTCGGCTGGTCAAATATCTGGTACATAAATCCGCAATAATTGAAGCAGACCTTTTGCTCAATGTCGCCGCAAACGGAGGTCATTGCCCCGTATTGGAGTACCTGTTTGAAAATAAGGCGATACTGCAGCATATCAAGCCGTCACACATCTCTATGGCACTCACTGAAGCGACCTGTCGAGGCCAACTGAACGCAATAAAGTACCTGCTCGGCGCATTCAAGACCCATTTCAGTGCTAACCCCAGGCCTGACATCTCCGACCTTCTCTGGTTAGCGGCACAAAGAGGCACTATTGATGTGGTGAAGTATCTTGTTGAGCAGGGGGCTGACGTTAATGTGGAATGCCAGAGTCTTGGCAGCGCACTCTGGACTGCATCAGAGTCTGGTCGTCTGGATACCGTCATGTACCTGTGTCAACAGGGTGCCAACATTCACTACTCCAACCCGGCTGAAAATGCGGACGTACTTTCCATTGCCAGGCAAGGGAACCATCAGGAGGTGGTTCAATTCCTGCAACAACAGATTGCAGCAGCAGTTCCTGCCGGAAGCCCGGAAGCGCTTATCCTTGATGAGTCAAAAAATGAGTGAAATGAAAGTTTGGGCTAATGAAGCCAAAAAGTTTCCCTATCTTTACTGCCAAGGAATCAGTCACTTTTTTGATACATTAGTAGTTCCATATAAAAATAATTGTCCGGGGAGGGATAAAAAAGGGCAGATAAATGTCAAGTAGGTTTATAAAAACTGAATTAGGATCAAAAAAATGTATGGTGCAGTTTCCAGTCCTGATGGCCAGAGTGCATTCACCGGCATATCCACCGACAAAAAGCCTTCTGGCCTTGATGCCACCGATAAGTCATCGGCCCCGGTTCTTCCTGCCTTGCCAAAAGAGGCTGCCCCTGCCCACAACAGCCCTGTCGCCGCTACCGCCCTGATAGACCGAACCATCGCGCCATCAGGGCAGTATACCCCTACGCCCCTGCCGGAAGACTGGCAATGGCAATTGATGTCTGGAATTTTGCATGGAGAAATTAACGCCATTTCAGCATTGCTTCAACAGGGTGCCGATGTTAATTGCAACCTCTCCAGCCAGATTGCGACATTGGATCAGCAATCAGTCAACATTATCGGGTTAGACCCCTCTGTTGCCGCCCTACTGCCCATGGCTGTTGAGAAAGGATCGTGGTACACCCCAATCTGGCTGGCCGCATTGGCTGGCAATCTTGAAGTGGTAAAGTTTCTGCTGTCTTCGGGGTCACACCTTGAGGCCAGTAACCCTCTCCATGCACCTTTGTCAGTAGCAACCGCTGCCGGGCGTCGGGAGATAATCAAGTTTCTGTTGGCACATCATGCCGACATACAGGCTGGCAGCACCACAGGCGTCAATTCGCCACTGTACTGGGCCATTAATGGTGGCCACCAGGATCTGGTGGCGTTTCTGGAAATGAACGGTGCCTATCTGCAAATCGCTTGCCCGGGCAGGGATGCCCCGATTCACCATGCCGCCAAAATGGGGTTTTCCAGAATCGTAGAGTATCTGCTCAATCGGGGCGAGGACATTGATAACCAGAGTACCGGGCAACATACCCCGGTTTATGCTGCGGCAATCTGCGGCCATTTTGAGCTGGTCAGGTTACTGCTTGAGCGAGGTGCAAACAATAGCCATGGCGAAACCGGTGCCAAAACCCTGATCTGGGCTGCCTGCCGCAGCGGCAACCTGCAAACGGTCAAATATCTGCTTGACCAGGGAGCGGACATCAATGCCGGCGGCCCGGACATCAACGCCATCACCCGGAAAGGACACCACCCCATCGAGGCTGCGGCCTATTCTGGCAGTTGCAAACTGGTGGAGTACTTGCTTGAGCGTTATAAGCTGAGAATTGATGCTCCTGACCTTGGCACCACCCTATTCCGCCGCGCTGCTGAGGGTGGTAAAAAGGTGATGATGGATTACATTGCCAGCAGGGCTGGCCATCAACATTGATGAGGAAGGTTATTATTCCCCGATCTCTTCTGCAGCCCGCAGTGGCTCCATAGAAGCAGTAGAGTGGCTACTGGACAAGGGCGCAGACATTCACGCCCACTGCATGGGCCAGGAAACCCCAATGTGTCAGGCCTGCGGCCGGGGGCACTTGGAACTGGTCAAATTTCTGGACAGCAAGGGCGCAAGACTTCAAGATGCCGGGTCGGGTTCGCCACTCTATTGGGCGGCCTGCGCTGGCAGTATGGATACCGTGGCATACCTGCTTGACAGAGGCAGCAAAGTCAATATTGATGTAGTGAAGTATCTTGTTGAGCAGGGGGCTGACGTTAATGTGGAATACCAGAGCCTTGGCAGCGCACTCTGGACTGCATCAGAGTACGGTCATCTGGATAACGTCATGTACCTGTGTCAACAAGGTGCCAACATTCACTACTCCAACCCGGTCAACAATGCGGACGTACTTTCCATCGCCAGGCAAAAGGGCCATCATAAGGTGGTTCAGTTCCTGCAACAACAGCTTAATGCCAACCCTGCAGGAAGCCCTGAGGGCGATGAGTCAATGAATGAGTGAAATGTAAGATGGTGCTAATGAGACAAAAACTCATGTTATTGAATAGAAATTAACACTTCAGTTTCTTCATTAGCCACAGAATCACCTGGATAAAATTGTTGCTGAAAATAATCTCTCAGGATTGGCAAACCATACAACGCAATTATTGAACCCACTAACAACAAAAATGAACGACTTGAAAGCAATTCAAGAAAAGCTTCAGGTATTGCCTCAAGACACAACTTCAAGAAATCAGTCTCAGTCAGAACTGCACTTGCATACTCATAAGAAATGCCGAATTCATTGGCAAGTTCAATAACAACCAGGTTGACCTGACCTTTTCCCGTCAGTGGTAAATCACCTGAGTTTTAGCTGAATTGACTGACTGACGATACTGCTTTTTGCGCTCCCTTTGACGCTTGGCGTAAGCGGGATCTTTGCGACGCTCCCTTTGGCGTTCCCTTTCGCGCTCGGCGTAAGCGGGATCTCTGCGAAGCGCCCTTTGGCGCTCCCTTTGGCGCTCGGCGTAAGCGGGATCTTTGCGAAGCTCCTTTTGGCGCTCCCTATGGTACTCCCTTAGGCGCTCGGCGTAAGCGGGATCTTTGCGAAGCGCCCTTTGGCGCTCCCTTTGGCGCTCGGCGTAAGCGGAATCTGTCTGGTAGCGCTCCCTTCTGCGCTCTCTTTCGCGCTCCGCGTAAGCGGGGTCTTTGCGAAGCTCCCTTTTGCGCTCCCTTTGGCGCTCCCTTTCGCGCTCGGCGTAAGCGGGATCTTTGCGAAGCTCCCTTTGGCGCTCCCTTTGGCGCTCCCTTTGGCGCTCGGCGTAAACGGGATCTTTGCGAAGCTCCCTTTGGCATTCAATATGTGAAGAATTTTCATCAATAGCTTCTTCGGCTTGAATCGCAGGAGATGTATATTGTTGAAGATGTTCACTTTTCAATCGTGGGGTAATAATCGCAATCGACGCTGTGGATTTAGAGAAATTACCAATGCCATCTTGATCAGGAATTTGAATAGGTGGATTAAGTTTAGTATCAACATCTGTCGAGTTTTGCGAGGTTGATTGAACACCCTTTGTTAAGGAGTATATCGAAAAAGTATTATTTTCAGGATCATATTCTGCAACCTGATAATTTTCCAGTGGTATAGCTACTGGAATTGCAGGAGAATCTTTATAGCCAGTTTGATTTTGTACAGCGAAATCTTTCAACCATTTTTTTTTAGGATTTAAATATCCTTGATTATCTGAACTTGTAGTTTGGTCAGTCATGTCATGCTTAGTTACAGGTTGTCCAACTTCAGTAACCATTCGGGAAAAAGCCTGACCTGTTGCACCAGATTCAGCTAAAGGCACGCCCTGAATATTAGAAAGGCCTATAGAGGCTGGACTTAATTGAGAAGAAGCTAGTCTATCCATTGAATTAATGAATTATCTAATTAAAGCTTAAGACCATGCTTTCTTATAAAAGTTCCTACCTTT
This sequence comes from Endozoicomonas sp. ALB115, assembly GCF_049310245.1. NCBI lineage: Bacteria > Pseudomonadati > Pseudomonadota > Gammaproteobacteria > Oceanospirillales > Endozoicomonadaceae > Endozoicomonas > Endozoicomonas sp. ALB115. The sequence goes on from NZ_JBLYZG010000005.1 coordinate 68,066, forward strand.
CGCCACTCATTCACTATTTATTTATGTCAACCAAGGAAAGCTGGGGGGTCAGAAAGCCGGGGGGCAGGTCTTTCTTATTGACGCAAAACCAGGGAAGCCGAAACTGGCTTAGGCCTTTCTTTTGAATGGATTCAAGATTCAAGACCTAATGGAATGGTCCGCCCCGTTCCCAAAACGGCTTCAAATGAGCCAAGATAGAATGAGTTTTGCGGAACACCATTCAGAATAAGAAACGGAGCGAACCACGGGCACGCAAAACAAATCAGGAACTGATCAAAAAGGTCAGGTAGCTTTCCTCGGAATTGATCTGAGTAAAAAGAGTTTCCAGCTACATGGTGTTGATGCCAAAGGTCATGTGGTTATCAAAAAGAAACTTACATCGCAAAGCACTCTTGCCCTTTATAAAAACACGCTCTTTCGAGCAACCAACCACCACGTTCGTTGTCCCTGCCCACCGAATCTGGTGAGATCGTCTCGCTATTCAACGCAGGTGCCTCAAGCAGGATGCCACTTTGAAGTGCGCTATCCCAAGTTTGCCATTCGAGCTATCCGGGAAAGCTGTAACCACCTCATCCGGTGTGATCCGTCGGCCTTTCAACGGCAGGCCCCTCAGGCAACACTCCGCTTTGAAACGCGCTACCCCCAGTTTGGCTTCCGGACTATCCGGGAAAGCCACAAACACAGTTTCCGGCGAGGCCTGCAGGCCAAAAATGGGGGGCCTATTTCCTGTCCTGTTCCTGCTTGGGTACCCTATTTCCTGCGCAGGTTAATCCTGCTCCTCTACAATTACTTGTCAAGATTCCACAAATAATAAATCAGTTTTAATGTCATACATCAGATTCGTCGACATATTATATTCTGTAAGCACGGATTTTACTGACGAAACTATTTTTTTGACAGGCTCCTATTGATTTGGTGAATAATTATGATCTCCTCGAAGTGTAATTTATTTCATTCTGAATATGCATCCTCAGTTACCGGGGATAGTACGTCTGAAACGCTTGACACTCCTTCACAAAGAAAAGGAGTTCCAGCTCATCCTGCTTCTGATAGTCTTTCAACGCGTACTGTAGAGCCTGAAGTTACTACTAATCACCTTGGCTCTCCAGGCTTTAGCTCTATTTTTTTTGATGCCAGATCTCAGGAATATCTCCTTCTTGTAAAAGCTATTCGTGTTTTGGAAAAAGGTCCGACGTTTAATGATGAAAAAATTGGTTCTGTTTCCAGAAAAAAAATGACCGTTTCTCAACTTAGGCAAATAAAGAATGACTTAAAAGTTGAAAATCTTTTTAAGTTAAGACAGCTGGAGCTTATTACAAACAAGCTCTTTTCTCTTACATTAGATTCTAAAGAAGAAATAAGACAACAAGACATTGCTAGTCTTCTTGAGATATTGTCTGATTTTTACAGCCCTGATAATTTTATAAATTGCATGTTATGTATTATGCAAAAAGTGTATGGAGAACATTTTAAAGCCATGAACGTATGCAGGGTTACGCCCATCACGGCTGCGCTACTCAACAAGGCTCAATCTATGAAATTACCAATAACTGTTGCCGCCAAGCATGAGATTGGAGAAATTGTCGAGCTAATTTTCAGGATTATACTTAGCAAGGACGATATGGGGAAGATATCATCTTTCCCACAATGGTATTCAATTTGGGAATCGTATTTTACGTTAAATATTATCTGCAGCTGCATTAATGTTGATGGCAGTCATTATTGTGCACCCTACTTTAGCCCGGAGCTACCGGTAAAAGTAGCTTTGAAATGTTTTGGTCAATTGCCACACTTAAGTGAAAGGGAAAACGAATTTCTGCAGATGAAAACCTATGGGGGTAGGCTTGATGTAATCAAGATTCAGACGTTACATTTCAATTTGCTGATCGGAAAAGAGGTTAACACGGAACTGGTGATTTCCTACGTAAAAGAGAGTTGTCAGATATTTCAACATAAGTCAGTCATTAGTGTTTCTGATGATTTTGAGCGTTATGGGCTGTTGCAGTTGTTGCATACTGCAACAGTTTGTGTATTAGAAAAATCTGAGCACGATGCACGACGATTAGTTGAATGTTACGAATACTTTTCCTTTCTGCAGCCTTCAGCAGGTGTATTGAAAAACTATATGCAGGCCAGGTGTGAAGAAATATACGGTGCTGTTGATACAGCCAGCTCTATTTATCAGTCCCTGGTCAGTGGAGAAAATCAAGTTCCGGTATTTGAAGAATTGATTCGTTGCCTGGAAAAAATGGGTGATAACGAGGCGGTATATAATGCCTGTATAAATGCAGCAGATTATTACAGAGATAAAGGTATCAAATGGAGAGAAGAGTTCTATGAGCACAAGGCTGTTGCTACGATGATGATCATGACCGGGATGGATGATCTGAAGAACGTTGATCAATCTCCAGGGCAAGATGAGGTGGATGTCAGCGTTGATATTAAACCACAAGCTAAAGTCGACCACAGTAAACCGCAGCAAGGTAATAGAAAAAACAGACTTAAACGGGGAGCAGAAGCTCGTACAACGGGCTCTCGACGTAGAGAAAAAACAGAATCTGCTCAATCCTGCCATCCACCTTGCCCAACAATAAAACTCAAACAAGACACTGCTCATGCTGTGCATTCACGGACAGTGAAAACCGGTTCTTCAGAGCCCGCAAGCAAAAACAATGAGCGGGATTACTGGAGAGAGTTGAATGAGCTATTTTTGGATTATTATCACGTTCCTCACAAATACCGGGATGCTGTCGAGCGTCTTTCCCTGGAAGCCTGTCAGTTTTTTCCAAATGATATATGGATTCTTCATTCTGCGGGTTGGGGCTTTCATCTTATTGGCGATGAAAAAAAAGCCGCTGAGCTGCTATTGAAAGGTCTGCGCCAGTATCTGAACCGTGATTACCCTGAGGTGAAAAGCTTTATACCTGTTGATATTTATGGCAGCTTTGAAGCAGCCTTGGATAAACTCAAGGTTCACCCTGACATCACGCCTGGCTCATTCGCAGGCCTCAATGTGGCCGCTTATTTAAGCTCTCTGGCGTATGTGTATCGGAATTTTGATAATCATTATGATGCGCAGATGCGTTCTTTGGCTAATTGGTTGAACCCCGCCAGGGAGGCCCGTAAAAAAGAAAAACTGCAGTTGGCTTTTACGCCAAAGGTAAATGTAATTACTGCGGAAGTTGGCCAAATTATCAGAAAGAGTATGGTTTTTGACCGTGTCTAACTCGCTTAACCCTTCCAGAAAGCAGGCGCAAAAACACAAGGGCGGTAATAATCTCAAGGAGGCTGTCCGAGAATAGACTGCACTACGCGGCAACTGCTCCTGCGTTGCTCCGGCTCCTGCATCCATGTAGTGGCAGAAAATTGGTCTAAAAATTCCGTTTTGTTCGGTAAATAGAAAAGCTGGGGGTCGAAAAGCTGGGGGGCAGGCCTTTCTTCTTGACGCAAAACAAATCAGGAACTGATCAAAAAGGTCAGGTAGCTTTCCTCGGAATTGATCTGAGTAAAAAGAGTTTCCAGCTACATGGTGTTGATGCCAAAGGTCATGTGGTTATCAAAAAGAAACTTACATCGCAAAGCATTCTTGCCCTTTAAGTAGTTGGCCAAATGGAATCGTATATTTCTGGCTAAGTGGGCAGTTGCTATGCAAGGCGCAACGTAGGGAGCATAGCCGTAGCTATGTGACCGGAGTTGCAACGCCGCAGAGTGACTGACAACTTAGTCAGAAATATATGATTCCATTTGGCCAACTACTTATTGCCAATCTGCCTCGATGCGCTTCGTATCAACCAAAACGATTGAGCAGCAAGATATTCAGAGCCTGCATAGAATTCGTAGCCAGGCAGTGGCCAGAAGGACTGCGTTGGGTAATCAGGTCAGAGGCTTGCTGATGGAATACGGGGTCATTATTCCAAAGGATATAGCCTTTATCCGCAAACAGTTCCTTACTGCACAGACAATGAAAGTTCGAACCTATGTCCGCAGAATTAACGGAATCCGTTCATTATCAGTGTGTGCAGGAATATTACCCGGTCCTCTGCGGCTTTGCTGTGAATTATTGGATCCATCCATGGTAAGGCTGATGTCTCTCCTGCCTCTGGCCATCAAAGGCTCGTAATGTTTGCCCGCAGTCCTGGACGATGCTCTGTGGCAATAATAGCGGTAGAGACAGAAACCAATTCCGACCAGCACAAAGAGCACTCCGCCAAAGGCAATACCGACTATGGCCCCGTTACTCAGGCCCGACGTCGACGGGCTTCTGTCGCTGGAGGCAGATGGGATTATTGTTGGGGTAACAGGGCATAACCGGCGGGTATTACTTCTGATCAATCCCACAAAATCATCATTAAACTGGCAATCCGTTGTCAGCAGTCGATGGTTAAGGCCTGCACATAACTTATCCTGCTCGGAACGACAATCGTTGTCTGTATTATTCTGCTCGCGACCATTAACATGGACATTACAGATATCTGGGTCAGGCCCACCCCCGACAGCAGCTGTTGAATCTTCACCCAGGCTATCGACCTGGCAGTTAATCGCCGTGGTGCTGACAACAGTGCCACCGGAATCAATATCCCCCACCCCGATACCTGCCGTTGCCTCCTTGCCCGAGGCTAACACAGTGCAATTCAGCGCGGTGGTGTTGGCAATCGTTTCAGATACAGTGTTACGTCTGACCAGGCCCGCCCCGATGCCTGCACCTCCACCAGGACCCGTGGATTCCACATGACAGTTCACGGCAGTGGTGTTGGCAACAGTGGCCAGGTTAAAGAGAACCCGCCCGGCACCGATGCCTGCCCTGCCACCTTGACCGGAGGCTACTACGGTAGAGTTCACCGCTGTGGTGTCAACAACCGCACCACCAACAGAAGCTCTACCCACGCCGATACCTGCGTCACCATTCTCGCCGGAGGTTACCACCTGGCAGTTCACTGCTGTGGTGTCAGCCACCGTGTCGAAGACATGAGCCCTGCCCACGCCAATGCCAGCCGAGCCAATGCCAGAAAATCCGGATATATCTGCACCCGCGTTTTCCACCTGACAATTCACCGCCGTGGTGTTGGTGACCCTGCTGATATGATGATCAAGCCACCCTGCGCCAATGCCTGACCCGCCACGGCGAGTCGCCACTTTGCAGTTCACTGCTGTGGTGTTGGCAAGTGAACCAACCTGGAGGTAGCCCACACCAATGCCAGCCTTGCCATAATCAGGTGTAACTACTTTACAGTTCACTGCTGTGGTGTTGGCAATTGTGCCATGACCACCAAGGTGTCCAGCGCCAATGCCTGCGGCCCCTCCTGCCGTGGCTGCCACTGTGCAGTTCACCGCTGTGGTGTTGACAACCTTGCCTCCTGTAAGCCGACCTGCGCCAATACCTGCCTTGCCACTGGACCTGGATCTGGAGCTGTCTACTTGTACATTGCTGTTCACTGCCATGGTGTTGACAACGGTGCCACTGACATCCCCGCCGATAATTCCCCCAATGGCCTTTTTCCCAAAGGCCACTACCCGGGCATTATCAACACAAATATTGCTGACTGTGGCCTGGTCTGAAATTTTACAGGCCACCACCCCGGTGGAGCCTGTGGACGTTATATTGGCACCGGTAAAGCGCAGGCTATCCACACGCCCCTCACCAGCCAATGTTTCCACCAGGCAATTTCTTAGGTTGCCAATGGTCCGTTTTTCTTCTTTGCCACGGAGGATGCCAGTAAAGGGATGAGTGTCATTACCAATGGACTGGCGCAACTGGCCACCGTCAATATACGCAACAGTTTGCTGGTAATTGCCGTTGAGCGGGTAGTCCGGATCATGGCCAATCTTGCCCAGGGTTTCGGCATCAGCCACCGCAATCCACGGGTCATTGTTACGGTTGACGGTTGCTGCCATGCCAGCAGTGGCAAGACCGGACAGCCCCCCCGGCACCACTGCGGCATTCGGCCGCTGACCAGCGCGGGCCAGGCTGGCCGTTTGACGACGGTGCAGCGATCGGTTGTTGTCTTCATCGTTGTCGTTTATCAGGGTTCTATCCGGAGTATTGTCCGGCAAAAGCGGTTCTACCCCTGACTCCCTGAATACAGCCAGACTGCCCCAACGTCCCTGTGGTTGTATAGACATTGTTGTTACAGGTTGCCGGTCACCTGCGGTGCCTACCCTGGACACGGCCGATGGCTCTATCAAAACGACTACCTCATAATAATGATATTCATTATCTTGTGGTTTAGCTTCTGTCCAACAGATAGAAAGAGACTGGGCAAGACAAAAAAACCTCCAAGAGCAAAAATGCTCAACAAGTGGCAAGTGTAGTCAGGCTGATGGCATGAGCAATAATGATTTGAATTTTATCCATGAGTTTGTGAACTTTCATTGTAAAAAAATACTCATAAGAAAAAACACGAGGAATTTACTATGAATTTATCTGCTGTTAAGTCCAGTGAGTTAACCACATCAAATACTGCTGCTTTCATTTCAGAGCAATCCTCAACAAGTGACAATTATCATTCATCACAAATATTTATACCAAAGGGTGATCAGCCATTTGATTTGCAAAGATTGCTTTCTAGCAGGAAAGTAATAAAAAATGATCCCACAGCTGAGTTAAGCATTAAACTTTTTGGCAAGAATTTTTTATCAGGGATCACAGTGTTTTCAGATAAACCTGAAAATGCTTTTTGGACGTCTACTCTAACAAAAGAAACCACAACCGAAAAAAATACAACTGCCTGGATAGAGTGGTGTAGAATAAACCCTTCGAATTCTTTGTTAGGAAAAACTGCAGCTCAATTTCAGGTTTTAGAAACAGCAAACATATTCCATATTGACTCAAATGAAAAATATAAATGCTTATTAAAAGAATATCCTCATCCAGTAGTTCATAATAATTATGTAGACTGGGAACGTGTTGCCATTAATTTTGATGCTGTACATTGTACACAAGATTTTCGTATTCCCAATTGGGATTGTGAATCAACAGCATGGTTCAATAAAGATAAATTAGTATTCCTGAAATGCCTGAATTCACAAGAAATTGAATTGTAATATGGCATCTGGAAAAGCTGGGGGCATTCTTCCTGACGAAAAAACCAGGTAAACAGAAACTGGCTTTGATCTTTCTTTTGAATGGATTAAAGTTTCAAGACCTGTTACTGGCTCCCAGCTCCAGAGTCAACCTCGGCCAGACTCTATTAGCACTGCAACAGCAGTGATGGTGTCAGACCTACCATATTGCTAATCAAAAATAAGGTTTCCCATCAAAGGCGCATACACATAGTCTTTGAGCTGTGGCTTATCCACCGGCAGCAGCGGCAGCAGCGGCTTCAGCGGCAGCATCGGCACCGATTTCGACAACGGTTGTCCCGTTTCTTTACTGTGTGCAACCAGGCGCGAGCGGATAGAGGCCCGGGCGCAGACCTGAAGTGATTGGGGTTGAAAATTATCTGGCTCATTATTCCGATTGATGTTGTCAAACCTGCCAGTCTCGGCCAACAGGACTTTCAAGTTGCGAATTCTGCCCTTGGCAAAATTCAGCGGTGTACACCTATTCCAGGCTCGCGCCTTACAGTTGGCACCCTCAGCCACCAATAGTTGTACTTTCTTGCCCGAACCACTTTTTGCTGCCAAATGTAACGGGGTCCATTGTGTGCAGTTGTCTTGCCTGACTTCAAGGTTAGCCCCCTCGGACAAAAGCAGCTTCAGATAATTCAAGTCGAAACAGTGTTCGCTAGCCGCATGGTGCAATGATGTCAGTTTATATTTATCAGCTGCATCAATATTGGCACCGGCAGCCAGAAGCACCTTGAATACCTCCAGTGTATCGTTTATGGAGATCGAATAAATTAGTGGCGTTGCTTTATTCATATCCCTGGCATCAATATCGGCTCCCCGGGCCAGAAGCTCTTTCGCAACCTCCCCGCTACCGGCTCTGTGCAGCGGAGTCCGGCCTGAATCAGAGCGGGCATTAACGCAGGCACCTGCATCGAGAAATACCTTTAACATCTCCAGATCGGCTTTAGAACAAGCCTGGAACAGTGGCGTGTTTCCGCAATTATCCCTGGCCTCAATATCAGCTCCCCAAGCCAGAAGCTGGTGCACAGTCTCCCCGCTACGGGCTCTATGCAACGGAGTTTGACCTGAAGGATTGCGGACATTCACGCTGGCACCCGCAGCCAGAAGACAGTTGAGAACTTCCGGTTTTTCCGAAGTTACCGCCAGAAACAGCGGAGTTTCGCCATACCGCCCCCTGGACTCAATATCAGCCCCCTGTTCCAACAATGTCTTCATCGATGCCAGGTCACCATCCTCGGCTGCCTTGAGCAGATTTTTATCGTCCGGGGACAGTTTCTTTGTTGCGCCCATCAAGACATTTTCAACGTCTCTCAACAGTGTAATCATAACTACTTCCAAATGGATTATCTCAGACAATCGTCGATAACCCTGCAAACTGCCTTAGCGGATATGGCAAACAGGTAACAGGTTGCAGATCAGGCACAAGGGGACTGGATCTTTATGCCACAAATCAACAATTCTACCACTCAACACATCGTCCAGCCCGGCATCCATAAGTCTGACGACAATGACAAACAGCACAAAAAAGCCGACACAGCAAGATTCGACGATCGTCAGATATCGGTCCATGAACCGACTGAGTCTGTATCGGTATGGGCTACACAAATCGCAAAGGCCGCAAAGGCCGCAAAAGCTTTTGTGATCTCAAAGGTGCCGGGGTTTCTCCTCCGGCAGAGGAAAGTCGAAATCACCACCCCCGTAAGCAGTCCGAAAGTACAGCAACCTGATAAACAACAGGGATCCGGTCACCAAATACGCCCTGAACGGCCACTGCCAAAGCCACCGGGTGACAATAGTGACACCCCCACCTCTCATACCGTGTCGAATAATAGCAGGCCGCTACCACCACCGCCCGGTAAACATAACCAACCATCCTCGGAAATACCCAGAAGGCCGCTGCCACTACTTGTCCAACATAGTGAGCAGACGCCAATGAAAAGCAATCGTCAGCGACTGCCTCCTCTTAAGCAATACAAAAGACCATTACCGGAGCTGCCGGTTGACAATAGCGGTCAGATGCCCGATGAAAGCCTGACCATGGTCACTACCAGATCTGGCAATACCCTGCCCACAGCGACCACGGAGACATGGCAAGCCGCTGAGTCAACCGGTGTTGACACCCTGTATCAGGATATCAGGGAGCAGTATGCTGGCCAGCTGGCAGACCTCGAAGGTACCAATGATTCCGGGTACCAGACGCAGACTATGGAATCGGTAATAGCAGCAGAGGAATCGCTGGGCACAACAGAGCTTAACTCATTGCGAAAAGACAAATATAACTCCGGACAGATCGGGCTGAAAAATATCGAACTAAATCCGACCAGAGAAGCGCTTGATGAGTTGGAAGATCTCAAAACGCAATGGCAAAAGGCAAAAACGGCAATAACAGAATGGCGGCAGAAAAAAGGGGATATGGGTAAACAGTCCCCTGCCGACCAGAGGAAATTCGCAGCGCTTGCCAGGGCCGAAGCAGCTGCAGGCCAGAAGTTCCGTATCGAGCTCCATTTATTTCTGACACAGTGCCGCAGCAAAGAGTGGCGGGACAGCGCTGCTGACTTGAGCATAGACGCCTTTTATAAACTGCAAACCATCATTCAGGCATCACCGCTGAACAATGAAGAGAAATACAGGCATGAAAGTGTGGTAGCAACCGTTGCTCTCTTCGAACAACAACAGCTGCCCGGCTATAAGAAGAAGACGAGAAAGAAGAAGCTGAACGATGCACTGCTACGGCTGGATAGTTGTGAAAAGCTGCTATTGAACAATAACGCGTTGGACAACACTAAGAAGCTGGAACTGTTTGGTAGTTTACATACCAGAATCGTCCGTCATTTTGCCGTTGAGGAGCCCTGGCAAGACCAGAAAGTCAGGCTCGACATGGGTAAGGGCGATCTTCTTGCCTTTCAGCTCTTATTACAACACTCAAAAACAGGCGGCAGTGGCAAACATCCAGACCCGGATAACAGCGAGAAACGACAGTTACTGGAGGATTTCGTGACCAGGAAAAGCGAGGCCCTTGATCGGCTGCAGACCGTCAGGAAAACCTACGATGAGCTTGATGCTGTTAATGAAGACACATGGGAAGACTATGGAGAACTCCTTGAGCTTGCCGACGAAGAGCGTAGCCTGACAACACAGGTAGGTCGCTGGACAGAAGAAAAAATAGCAGCAGCGCAGAAAATGATCCAAAGGGAGTAAAAATCAGGGTAAAAATGAAGGACCTTCCCCCCCCCCTGCTTTCCCACTTTTTTTGACCCCGGTTTTCTTCCTTCAAAAATCCAGACCTGAACCCTGCTTTTTCTGCTTTTCTGCTTTTCTGCTTTTCTGCTTTTCATAATTTGAATTTTATCCATGACTTTTTGAACTTTCATTGTGAATAAACACTCATAAACGTAAACACAAGGAACTTACTATGAATTTATCTCCTGCGAAGTCTAGTGAGCTAACCAGTTTACATAGTGCGGCTTTCCTTTCAGAGCCATCCTCAATATATGATAATTATCATTCAGCACAAGTATTCATACCAAGACGTGATCAGCAGTTTGATATGCAACGATTGCTTTCTAGCAGGAAGGTAGTAAAAAATGACCCCAGTATTCAGTTTAACTCCGAACCTCTGGGTAAGAATTTTCCACTATGGCTAAGATTGCCGAGAGATAAACCTGAAAATACTTTTTGGACAAGTACTCTAAAAAAAGAAACTGCAACCGAGGAAACTGCAACCGAAGAAACCAAAACCGAAAAAAACACAACTGCCTGGATAGAGTGGTGTAGAAATAACGGTATGCACATTTTCTTAGGCAAAACTGCGGCTCAATTTCAGGTTTCAGATACAGCAAATATATTTCATATTGACTCATACGAAAAGTATGAACACTTATTAAAAGAATACACTCATTCAGAAAATGATAATTATATAGATTGGGAACGTGTGGCCATTGATTTTGATGCTGTACATTGTACACAAGACTTTGATCTTCCCGGATGGAGTTGTGAATCAACAGCATGGTTTAATAGAGATAAATTAGTATTTCTGAAATCCCTGAATTCACAGGAAATTGACTTGTAATGCGGAATCTGAAAGAGCTGGGGGCAGTCTTCCTGACGCAAAAACCAGGGCAGCCGAAACTGACGTTGGTCTTTCTTTTGAATGGACTCAAAATTACGAAAAGTTATCGTAATCGTCAGGGTATCATCGAACCTTTTAGCGATATAATCCCCCCATTAATGAATTCAGTCAGACTTCCGCCAAATTCTGATGTCCCTTATTCCCACAGGCAGGAGACCTCCGGGTCATGACAGCAAACTCTCTCTTCACCCAACCGGGGTTGGTATTGGCTCGGGCAGCGACCACCAAATCCCGGGCAATCCTGCTGGTTGCCCTGACCTGCCTGGCAGCTTTTTCCCAGGTCGCTTCCGCTACAGCGGCAAAAAGCCAGGCTCCTACGGTAACGGCCTTTCCAGTGACGGCCACCACATTGCAACAGAATCTGATGGCGCTGGGAAACCTGAAAGCCAACCAGTCCGTTGACATTGCCCCGCAAATCAATGGCCGTATTGTTGCCCTGCATCTGCGCGATGGTGTGAATGTCAAATCAGGACAGCTGCTGGTTGAACTGGATGACCGTGAGCAGGAGGCAATCACCGCCCAGGCGCGAATTGCCTTTGAGGATGCCCAGCGGCAACTGGACTATATGGAAGCTTTGATCAACAGCAAAGGGTCCCGTATTTCAGCTACCACCGATGCCTGGCCCGGAAAAACCTTTACCGGCACCATCAACAGCATTAACCCCCGGATTGACCCGGTCAATCTGTCCTTTCAGGTCAGGGCCCTGCTGGATAACCCTGAGTCACAGCTTCTCCCGGGTATGCTGATGCGTACCTCTATTGAGCGCCCGAACCAGCAACAACGATTAGTTGTGCCTTCCCGCAGCATCCTGTATGACGGTAACCGCCGTTATGTGTTTGTGATTGATGAGCAAAACCGGGTGGAACGCAGGACCATTACCACCGGGCAAACCATTGATCAGTTCATCGTTGTCGTATCCGGACTGGTGGAAGGCGAGCGGGTAGTGAATGAAGGTGCGGTAAAAGTCACCGATGTCCGCCGGGTAACTGTGCTTGAGAAAGAACCGTCTGTTCTCTCTGCCAACCCGGTCACACATGCCGCTGCCAATGGATTGCTGTAACCATGATACTGTCTGATTTATCCATCAAACGACCGGTATTTGCCACTGTCGTCAGTCTGCTGCTGATTACCTTCGGGGTTATCTGTTTCCAGATGTTACCGGTTCGGGAGCTGCCGGATATTACCCCACCGACGGTGATGGTGTATACCGGCTATGCCGGGGCTTCTGCCGAGGTTATTGAAAGCAAGATCACCAATGTCATTGAGGACCAGCTCGGTGGTATTGAAGGGGTGCGCTTTATTGAAAGCACCAGCCGTAATGGGACGTCCCGGATTAATATCGAGTTTTCTCCCGACCGGGATATGGAAACGGCAGCCAATGATGTCCGGGAAGCCATGTCACGGGTTATCTGGCGTCTGCCGGATGAAGCCGAGTCACCCATTGTCTGGAAGAACGATGGCAGTGGCGAAACCATTCTCAATGTCAGCCTGCAAAGTGACACCATGTCTTTGATTGTACTCACTGACTATGCGCAACGCACCTTGCAGGACCGGCTTTCCCTGGTCGATGGCGTCAGCTCCGTTGACCTTATGGGTGCCCGGGAATATGTCATGCGCATTGAACTGGATGCCCGGGCCATGGCGGCCCGGCAAATCACCACCAGCGATGTCCGCAGCGCCCTGCGTCGTGACAATGTCGAGCTGCCTGCCGGTGAATTAACCGACAGTTTGAGAACCTTGCCCGTCCGGTTAAACCGTGACTACAACACCATTGACGATTTCCGTCGTCTGCTGATTCGTCAGGAGGGCAGCCGCAGAGTCTATCTTGCAGATATTGCCTCCATCCGTACCGAGGCCAAAGAGATCGAGACACTGGCAAAAGCCAATGGCCGGAACGTATTGAGCCTTGGCATTGTGCCACTTTCCCAGGCTAACCCGCTGGAAGTGATTCAGAACGTGAAAGATGAGATCGATGCATTCACCCCTTTCCTGCCGGAAGGCACCTATATGACCACCACGCGGGACTCTTCCATTTATATCCAGTCCGCCATTGATGAGGTGTATGCCACCCTGGCCATGACGATTGCCCTGGTGGTGCTGGTGCTTTATATCTTTCTTGGCAATGTGCGGGCCACCCTGATCCCGGCCGTTACGGTACCAGTGTCGCTGATCAGTGCGTTTATCGTTATCCACCTGCTGGGCTACTCCATCAACCTGCTGACGCTGCTGGTGCTGGCCATTGGTCTGGTGGTGGATGATGCGATTGTGGTGCTGGAAAATATCCACCAGCATCTGGAGCGTGGCGAACCGCCCCTGTCGCCGCCTGGAAAGGTGCCCGGGAGGTGAGCTTTGCCGTGGTGGCAACCACGGTGGTTCTGGTGATGACCTTCGTGCCCATCATATTTATGGAAGGCTCTGTTGGCCAACTGTTCTCGGAATACGCCATGACCCTGAATATTTTCAGCCAGCTGGCGATGATCATGCTGATCGGATTATCGGCCAAGAATGGCATTTTGATTGTGGAGTTTATCAACCAGCTTCGGGATCAGGGGTGGATCTTTAACGAGGCAGTACTTGAAGCATCAGCGTTGCGGCTGCGCCCTATTCTGATGACCGCTCTTACCACGGTGGTTGGTGCCAATCCTCTGCTGCTGGCCTCAGGGGCCGGTTCAGCGTTCCGGTTCTCTATCGGGGTCGTGGTTTTTGCCGGTGTTACCGTCTCCAGCCTGTTAACCCTGTTTGTGGTGCCAGCCATGTACTCATTGATGGCCAGAAGAACCACCTCTCCGGATCATGTGTCAAGACAACTGGAGAAGCTACTGACTCAATAACTCTTTCGCTGTCTCAGGCCGGGAAGTTACTCAGGCTAATACCGGTTGCCGAATTATCGGTTACCGGTTAAGCCTGATAACTCCGGGTTTGCTGCCAATTAACTCTAACCTGGCACCGGTGGTGGATATGCAGTGCTGGACCCAGCATGACTGTGCGTCTGTTCGGGATGAGCAGGCGGCATCTGCATCTGCCATTGCCGAATTAATTCATCAACCTCACGTCTGAATTCATCAGGTGGTAAGTGTATTTTTGAGAGTAATTGAGACGCTGCATATTCCAATTGCTCATCAGTTGCTGGAATGGTGCTCATTAGTTCAATCAGCTGTTGACGTAATTCTGGAAGCTGCCGTATCAGCATCAGCAGAGCATTTTGACCAGCAATGTTTCCGGGAGGCACACTTGAACTGGCATCACTGCCCAGCAGTTTGATCAATGAAGGCACCATTCTGTCCAGCGACCTTCTTGCTTCATCGGTCATAGTGGTCTGGGAGTTAATTAATATCTTGGCCCTGAACAACGCTACAGTTTCTTTTGGCATCTTCACATGACACTTATAGGCTCTGTTAAACAGGTCAATGACTTTTTGATCAATCTTGCCCTCTCCACGATAGGGCATCAGATTCAGGACCTCCTGCTTCAGCTTACCCCAATTTACTTTATCAGGTTCATACTCACTCAAAGCTTGCATACATTGAACTACCTGATCTGCATAGTGACTTCTCCTGGCTACACCGGACTCTTCACGGAGTTGCTCCATCGCGCCAAGAATGGTATAGGTGGCTTTTACCGCATCCCTCGAGACTTTTTGAGCATTACCCAGATCAATAAAGTAAATGTTCAGTCTGCCATCTTTAACGGCAACCATGACATTGCCATCATGCATATCCGCATTAAAAAATCCCGTTTGGGCATAACAGTAAAACCAGTGTTGGAATGCCAGTTTTTTCAGACTGAACCTGAAGGCGAGTAGATGATCGTCCGATATTTTCGTCTCATCGATATTAAATAAATTTGCCGCGAGTTTCCGAAGTTTTGGCTGGTCATTTTCAGTTAACGTAACCCCATCAATTTTTTCCATGCCCAGGGCATGGGGAGAGGCAGTATTACCATCAACGGCCGGAACTTTAAAATTAACCGGAAGCTGTAGCAAAACCGTACCAGTGACAGGATGCTGGATAGTGAACCCAATTGGCCGGGAAGGCAGCTTATATGCATAATCCGGTAATTCGTCTTGCCGAATATCAAATATATGCTGCTGTGCAACGGCCTTGAAAGCAAAATCCTGTTGCCGTGTTCTGTTGGCCTCAGTGATCAGATTCAATTCTTCCTTGACACTGTCAAAGAATGAGAAAATGGCATGTTTGGTCCCTTTACCAATTGAACTCGGTGCAAAGAAGGTAACCAGCCCCAGCACGAACCTGAGAACCCGTAAATCAGAGTAAACCCTGGTTTCACTTGACTCGGAAACGGTCTTGACAATCAGACTCTCTCCGCTTTTCAGGATGATCTCATTGACCTCACCAATTGAACCGGTACCGAGATTACGCCTTTCATTCAATCGCTCCGGGTTGTAATCAATACCCGCTTCATCAAGGCAATGAATCAGCTCTGCCTCGGTCATTGGCTTATTGCTGGTGGCAACGTGAGATAAAGTCCTGGTAAATTGCTCATGGTCATCACCAAAAAGATCTTGGGCAATTGAGGGAGAACTGCATGCAAACTGAATTGCCTTTACCAGAATCCCCCCCCGGGCTTTAGCAGCAGCGTTTTGGAAGCTCTCTATACTGCCACCATGCCAATAGATACTGAAGAGAATCCCCATCATTTTGAACGATCTGAACAGACTGGCAAACCCCTTTTTAATCCTATCACCCAGCCATTCAAGGGAAGATAGAGTACGAGGCTGGCGTCCAACGATGACCTGATCATCAGGCACTTTAGAGGGGTCTTCAGGGTCAAACTGCTGTTCACCCAGGTGTGACTCAGGGGGGACAGCCCTGACAGTGTGACCTGCAGCCATGGGTCCATAAGGTGATTGTTGCGAGGTAAAGGTCGCAGAATGGACACCTTGGGATAAAGGGTCAACCTGACCAACTGTTGGATGAGAATGAGTCTGATCCGGGATTTCGCTGGCCGACTCAGGGCATGCATTAGCTGGCATCATAACAGAACTCCTTATTGTTATTAGTGGAAACATTACTGTTTAAATTAGAAAAATAAGTGATTAAGCCCAATTGAGGAGTAATCACATAATAGTTATTTAGTTATTGAGACCGAATAAAAGATGAAAAGTTCACTATTATTTCTGTTTAAAATATACCAATTACTTAAAAGCATGATTATTCATCAAGTAATGCTCTTGATTTGAAAAGATAAACCCGGCGAAAACATAGTTCACAAATAAAAACTAAGGTACCAATTAAGAATTCTGGTAAACCTGCAGCATTATCGAAAGAGATTGGTTTTTACTGGCTCAAAAGGTTGGCAAAGGGAGAGAATCATCGAAAAAGGCCAAATTGCGGTATTAATGTTTAATACCGCATGGGTCTCAAGTTCAATGCCAGGAGCCTGACCGAGAATTAGGGTTGATTACCGCAGCGCCGGAACTACAGCTGCTCCCACTGAATTTCATGTCCGTGAATCCGATGAGCAGACAGGTAATAAACAACCTGTCCGGCTGTCACCCGGTCATTGCCGGGCGGATTTAATCTCAGGTTATCTCCGGTGGCAGACCCCGCCACTCCAAGGGCTATGGCTTCGTGATGAATTTTAAAAAACTCCAGCAGTCGACCAAACGTCGTCCCTCCAAAATCTTCAGGCACGCGAACACTGTACTGTGTTGGCCCGGTCAATGTTGATAACAGTTGCTGTTGCACACGAGAAGACCCCGGATCCTGGGCTGAGCGAACCAGCAGTTCCATGGACAGATTACTGTGACACTCTATTTGCGGGCAGTGGGACTGAAGCAGGTGTACCATCTGCTGGCTTTCAAACCAGGCAACAACATGGGCTTTGGTTTTCGTCGCGGCAATACTCAGGCAGGTGGCCAGGGTCTGATCATCGGAGTCACGGAACACGATCACTCTGGCCGCATTGCCAATGCCGGTTCGCTGAATAAACGACGGCTCCGTCAGGCTTTCCCCCTGGGCAAACAAAATCTGTTCAGGAAAAGGATTCTCCATTTCCTGGCTGGTACAGAGTAATACCTTACGGTTCTCGCGACGTTTGTCGCCAAAAATCAGCTGCAACATTTTCGGGGTGTGATTTCGCTTCCAGCCAAATATGACAATATGATTGTCCAAATCTGAGTAATCCACTTTGCCCTGCATTCTTCTACTCCATACCCTGAGAAAAAATGATGACAGCTTCCCCAGCCCCCCTGCGAGAAGCACAACGCCACCGGGGAGAATAAACAACGCGGCCAGAACCCGCCCTGAGGCAGTACCCGGACTCAGATCGCCATAGCCGACGGTGGTCGATGTTGTGACATAAAAATAAAACCACTGATCAACAGGCAGAAGCGCCGATTCACCGGCCAGCCACATCAGCGCCCAGGATAAAATAAAGTGGCCCAGCAAAACCATCAGCAAAACCAGCCAGCTCAGTTTCAGAAACTGGTGGTGAAAGAACCGCAAAGTTGATTTCAGAAAACTCAAGTTAACCCTACCATGCATGGTCCAGAAGTCTGATATATCACCAGTGCGTGATAATAACACATATATTCATGACGTTAACTTATAAGATCTGTGATTCAGGCCTTTTCAGGTCCCAGGCCTGTTTGCCAGACAACACCGAATTTTTATCCTCAATTTCTCGCGATCCTCGCTACGGGCAATAGTCCCGTACAGCGTACCAGAGCAACGCAGATGATGGTGTGCTGCACAGGAAAGCCTATTATCTGACACCTGATGTATAACCAGAGACTATGGGTGGAAATTCACCAACTAATCATTAACCCAGGATTGCACTCGCCTGGATAAGTCAGACACGACGGACATAAACCGCGACACTGGCTGGTGGGTATCATAAGAGGGGGTCATAACAACTGGCTGGTGGGTATCATAAGAGGGGGTCATAACAACTGGCTGGAGGGTATCATAAGAGGGGGTCATAACAATATGCAATAACCTCTGTTCAACAGGCTTTCCCCAGGGTGGCTCTACAACATAGTTTTCCCGAGGTTTAGCCGGCTGCTTTTCAGTTTCATCCGGGACATATTTGGCATTAGCGAATCGATGAATAAGATTGTCTGTGTTTGAGTAAACATGACCAAGGTTTTTTTCGAAAGGGTGGTCTTCAGCAGATCCCTTAGTAGCATAATATATTCCAAAACAATCCCTCCCCTCTAATTCCGCTGTTGCCAGCCCTCCTCCCGTGTAATAAGGACCACCCTCTTTAACTGAATCATCATTCATTAACATCACGAGGCTATAATCCCCCCTATCACGAAACCATTCAGTTCCGACTAAACCGTCACTGCGAATGTAATTTCGAATGATCCTCAACGCACACAATTCCACAGTCTGACCCTGCAATGAGAATTGCCCGGCCAACACCTCTACACCTTTTATTGCCAGATCAATCAATGCCTTATCACTGGTCATTAATTGGCACTCAAAGCTTTTCTGATTAACAATCCGAGAATCAGGAGCAAATTGTACGCGTACTTTGGTTTCTGGATAGCCTTCAGGGATTAAAGAAAAAATACATTGGTTGTCATCAACTCCTGGCAACACTCGTGAACAAAGTCTGGATTTCAGTATTGTATTATATTCATCTTTAACAAAATCATAGCTATCTATATTGATTGCATCGTTGGCCCGTTGCAGAATTCCCGGCTCAACAACCGGTTGTATCGTCCGGAAGGTATCACCGAACTTTACATCCTTCGATGAAGCTGGGCCCTCCTCCAGGATAGAAAGACTCATTGCTTGCGGTGATTTTACGTCACGAGTAGCTGTAATCATTTTTTGAACACCCGATAATTTAGCTCGTAAAAACGACTGATAATCAGTCACCAATTTTAGACCTTATGATCAGCAAATAGTTCAGCCCCGCTGAGTAGTTGGTCAAGGCTTCAGTCAATCGGTTTAACAGCCCTTTGCGCTTATATCAATCTTGAGTTCCACCGGCAAACCAGCGCAGACATCATAATTAAATTAATGTCTGCTCTATAAACAGCGATCAACATCCTGATAATTGGCATAAACACGGATTGTTGATCAATCGTACCTGTCGCATTATCTCCCTATTTTTCAACTTATCAGCGGACCACCATGCGACACCTGACTCCCGAAAAACACCCCGCTTTTGTTCTGATTCTCCTGACCCTGTTTGCGGTGGTAGGACCTGTGTCCATTGATATTTTCACCCCCTCGCTGCCGGCAATCACCGCGTTTTTTGGCACCACCTCCGCGATCGCTCAATGGAGTGTTGGTTTATTCATGCTGGGCTTTTCCCTGTCGATGCTGATTGTCGGCCCGTTGGCTGATCGTTTGGGCCGAAAGAAAACCCTGCTGATGGGCTATTCCCTTTACCTTGCGGCAACAGCAATCACTTTGCTGACGGATAGCATCTATCTGTTCATTGCCGCCCGTTTTGCCCAGGCCGTTTTTGGCTGCTTCGGAACTGCCGTTGCCAGAATGATGGCCCGGGACTATTACCGTGACCAGATGGAAGTGAAAATGCTGGCCTATATTGGCGGCTGCCTGACCATTGCCCCCATGGCCGCACCCATTGTCGGCGGTTATCTGCAGGAGTATGCCGACTGGCAGTACAGCTTTTACGTGATGGCAGCCATGGCGGTGATTGCGATACTGGCACTGACGCTCTTGCCAGAACACAAGCAGGAAACAACCACGGCAACCACATCGAAAAATTCTGTGCTGGCAGGCTATAAAGCGGTGCTGACGGATGCCCGCTACCTGCGCTTTACCATTGCCGCCGGTGCGGCATTTGCCGGAGCCTTTGTGTTTGTTGCCGGAGGCTCCTTTGTGGTTATTGGTCAGTTAGGCATTTCTCCGGCAACCTATGGCTACCTGTTTGCTGTGGCTATTGCCAGCTACCTGTTCAGCGCATCCATGGGCCCTAAACTGACCGCCAACATGAGCCGGACCCAGAGCACCCTGGTCGCTGGTAGCCTGTTGATGATTGGTGCCATGGTTTCCCTGGTGAGCGGTCTGCTGACGGATGGTCAATCCATCACCGGCTATGTTGCGGGTATCGCTATTTATGAACTGGGTCTCGGTCTGTTTATGCCGCTCTGTCAGGCCAGGGCCACTGAACATATGAAAGAGAATATGGGTACCGCAGCGGGCCTGATTTTCTTTATTGAGATGCTGCTGGCAACACTGATCAGTGCACTGATCGGCTTTCTGCCTGAAGCGGGTACCCTGTCGCTGTCAGTGATCACCTTAATCGCAGTTGCCATCTCCGGTGTCTGTCTGATGAAAACCAGCGATGTATCAGCAGTCACTCCACAGGCTGCCTGAATCTGTTGTTATCAAAGCGGGTATGAATCACCATACCCGGTTTCTCAGTCGGCTTGCCAACGGGTCAGAGAGTGCGGGGGGGGGGGGGGGGAGCAGGCCATATAAACGGATTATTGTCGATAGTACTATTATCCGGTACCATTGCAACTATACTATTTACCAATCAATACAATGAAAAAGAAACATGCCACGACACTGCGCAAACTGTTTGCCAGACCGGTCAGCGGCAGCATTCACTGGGCCGATATTGAAAACCTGTTTCTTGCTCTTGGTGCCAAAGTTGAAGAGCGTGAAGGCAGCCGGATCAAGGTGGTACTGTTTGGTGAGGTACGGATCTTTCACCGCCCACATCCGTCACCGGATACCGACAAGGGCGCGGTGGCCAGTATCCGCCGGTGGCTGGAGAACCACGGAGTGACGCCATGATTAACCAGATGAACATCAACGGCTATATCGCTGTCATTACTTACGACCCGGACATTGACCTGTTCCGGGGCGAGTTTATTGGCCTGAATGGCGGCGCAGATTTTTACGCGGCGGATGTCAAAAGCCTGCACCAGGAAGGCAAAGTCTCCCTGAAGGTGTTTCTGGAGGCCTGTCAGGAGGAAGGTATAGAGCCACGCAAGTCTTTCTCCGGCAAGCTGAACCTGCGTATTGACCCGGATCTGCACGAATCCGCCAGTGTGGCAGCAGCGGCCAGTAACCGCAGTTTGAATCAGTTTATTAATGATGCATTGCGCCAGAGCCTGAATTAATAGCTTCTGTGTCTGGTAAGCGTAAAGACGACGTTTTCAGAAAACTCAAGGAACAAATGACCAATGGCCACTGATAGCAAGGGCATTAGATCGGTTGATACTGTGTATATGGAGATGGCCCACTCCCTGGCCAAATTATCAAAGTGTGTGCGCCTTCAGGTAGGCTGTCTGCTGGTCAAGGATGGGCGGGTACTTTCCACAGGGGTTAATGGCACGCCTTCAGGCTATATCAACTGTAATGAGGCTGACTACGAAGAACACCACCCCTGGTCACTCAGGCATGAAATTCATGCTGAACTCAATGCGGTTATCTGGGCAGCACGGCTGGGTACTCCCATAGAGGGGGCTACCGCTTATGTGACCCACAGCCCCTGTGATCAATGCACCAAAAACCTGTTAGCGGCCGGTATCCGGCGCATTGTTTATGACATCCAGTACGACCGCAATCCCCAGGAAGAACTATCACAGTTCTGTCGGGAAAACGGCGTTGCCATTGAGCAGGTATCCATTAAATAACATCCGAGACATGCTGTGGATCGATAAAATTACGAAAGTCATAGAACTTATCTGCCCAATCGGAATAGTCGTCAAGGGAGTGGCCATACAGTGAGCGGCACGTCTGGCCTTTTCCCCTCTGGCAGGTGAACTCCCAAAAAATGTCTTTCATGACATGTGCCGCTGTTGAGAATTGAGCACCAAACTGCACACAAAATTCAGGATGAACGTGACCTATCAGACAGTTAATGTCCTTTTTCAACAACTCGGGGTTCCTGAACCAAAGCGATGAAGGCAGGCACTGAAAGGCTTGCTGAAAAACAGATTCCACCTGTTCATGCACACATTGCAAAATAGATAACCGTAACTCTGCTTTTACCGCCTGGATCGATTGTCCGGAATAGCGACATTGGGCATACAGCGCCTGGTTATCAAAGCTTTTGCATCTCAACAGCCACTGTTTATTTTGGATAAAGTGTAACTGTGCTACAGGATTTTCAATCTTACCCACATATTGATCAATGATTGCCAAAATCCCATTATAATTTTCCCGGCCTATGTCAAGGAGGAGCAACCGATTGGTTAAATCATTTCTGAAAGCGCGGGTATACACCCAGTGACGCTCAACTTCTTTTATTGACAAGCCAAAAGGAATTTTAACGCCCTGATTCACAGTAAGGCGAACCGGCTCAGGCTTGCCAGTAACGAGTTGCCACTGGTTCTCGTCCGGGCTCTGTTGCTGATGATCGGTTTGTTCCTCAAGCTCTGATTCACTGTCAGGTTTTCGCTCTGACTCAAGATCGGGCATTTGAATAGCAAAGTGCTTTTCACTCTGGACGTCAGTTAGCTTTTTCTCCTGGCGATGTTCCTGGCAGGCTTGCCTTCTGACGACAGCAGGCGGGCTCTTTTTCCTGGCTTTGCTTTTCCTGGCAGGTCCACTTTCGGGTGCCTTTCCCTCAGCCTCTTTACAGTGAAATTTATTATCTCCCGATAATGAACAGGCATTTTTTTCAGATTGAATTTCCTCTAACCGGTTCTCCAATTGCAGAACTTTTTCGCCAACCAGTTTAATCTCCATGGGGATTTTAAACCTGACCGACCTTACATTGCTTTTATCAGCCTGGTCATGTAAAAAACATCGGTAAACTTTCCAATGCTTCAGTGAGCCTGGCAGGTCTCCTCGTTTTTCAAGTAACATGGCAAGATATTTATTCATTTCAGGCCGTGAGCCAGTCGCCGACCGATAGTTAACTTCTGCTTTATTCAGCAGGTCTGTAAATTGTTCACTTGACTCGCCCTGAGAGCTGGCCAGCTTTTCGTAAAGAATACCTAACAATGCTTTTACACAAACATCTTTAATGTTGTCCTTTTCAATAAACTGAATCGCTAATTGATACTTACCCTTTGAGGCCATGCAAAGTCCAAAATAAAGTGTTTTACTTTTATGCCTGGCAAATTCAAGAAGCGCTGATGCCTTGGAAGGATTACCCAGCATATAGTAATACAGGGCAACTCTTTCAGAACGCAGTTGTGCACTTCGTGTCGATCCACGCATCAATAGAATTAATTCATAAGCATAATCCATAGCTCTTTTGACTATTTCAGCAGATTGATTTTTATGGTCATTTATTTCCACTTGAATGAATTCCAGGTATTCAAGTGCCTTTTCCGGATTCAAAGTGGTAGAGTAAGGCCAACGGGAAAACCCAAGATCATTCCAGAGCATGGTTAACAGTGCCAGAGTATTGTATTTTGTAGAGTTTTCAGCAACACTTCTAAATACTTCAACATCCTCCAGGACTTCTGCGATTGCAAAGCATGTACATTTTGCCAGTGCAATCTCTGATTCCTGTTTAGGGCATCTCTCCAATACCGAGCTTAGTGCGGCTAATTGGACCCTGTCAGTCGTTTTCCAGCGATAATTTACCAAGAATCCTGCAGCCAGAAAGTTTAAAACCCAATAGTCAGCAACACGACAGATGCCTCTTTCAACGCTGGCAATCGTCATTTTATGAAGAATACGGTTGTATGTTTTTACCTGTCCCGGGAGGGCTAACTTTACAGCAGCATTTTTTCCGGAAGAGTAGCCATAGGATGACATTGAGTATTCCATAGTTACCTTGTTGTAAAAATGTCCCAATGCCTGAAGAAAAGCAAAATAGGCAATCTCTTTCTCATGAACGGCCAACTCTGTTTCTAATAAAAGTGCGTTAAAGTAATTATCAAGAAAGTCAACATTGCCAGCATTAACTACTTCAACATAATGACCATCACAATATTCCTGGTAGAGATGGTGAAAAATAATCACCACTTTATCAAGTTTGGTCAAACTAAAGGGAGATCTTGCAACTTCAGCCAATTGTCCCTCCTGCTGTTCCCTGGCACTGTTACTTTTTACGGCTCCCGGTTCATCCCCGTATCGACACTCTTCTACATCACCTGAAGCAGGGCTATGCATTTGGCACCGATTATAGCCAGCAATAGCCGTTTCATGGTGAACTTTTTCAATAATAGATCTTATTCTAACCATAGCTTCTTTGCATTCTGACTCTTTAGCGAGTAACTTTGAAGATAAAGAACTTAAACTACTGCTATCACTGTCCCCTTCTGATGAGACAACTGCTTTTTTCAACTTCTCAAAAGCTTTCAGAAAAAGCTTGTTTTTATCAATAGACTCAATAGATTTTTCCAACTCCTTATCAACTGCCTTCATCTGCTCACAAACGGAATAAAATTTCGTTAAGGATTCAATTTCAGGAAAGTATTTGTCGTTATCGGGAAGCCACCATAAATTCAACACCTTGATGAGAGCATTGCCATTTGATGGTGGTATTAAGTCTCCGAGAGAATAAAGCATACTGAATGCTTCCTGCTCACTTGGCATGCCGTACAACATTCTTATGAGGAAATTCTCCTGAATATACAGAGCCGCCAACTTAAACCTGATCAATTCCTGATGGGGTATCTCACCATGAACCCTGGTGAGATCAATAATCTGTTGTTTTATTTCGTCAAGCTGCCGGGCTAATATTTCCGGATCCGGAGCTGTCTGTTGTTCAGCATGTTCAGTGCTCTGTGGTTTAACGTCCTGTTGCGAACCTTCACACGGCGATACTTGCTCCGAAGTACACTGGCTTGATTTCAACAGATCATGTGTACCATGAGACTGTTCGGAAGCTGCAATGACACGAACCTCCCTGTTAGCAATGCTTTTCCCATGACCATCTCTGAACGTGCCCGCTTCCTTCAGGGCTTTTTCACCGACCAATACTGTTGGTGTAACTTCCAACGGTTGTGTATCAGAACACACCTCCCCGCCCTCAGAGCTGTGCCTTACCGGGCTGTGGCTGCTACTTATTGGGTCCATAATCTGTCGCCTGTTTATTTATATTGATCAATAGATACCCTGGGAGCCTGTCGGGAAAACGGCGTCGCCATCCGGGCTAAATAATGTCCGAAAGATGTTGAGGATCAATAAAATCACGAAAGTTATAGAACTTTTCAGCCAAATTGGCATAGTCCCCGGGGGAGTGGCCATACAGTGAGCGACATGTCTGGTCGGTTACCCTCTGGCAGGTAAACTCCCAGTGAATATCTTTCATTACATGGGCCGCTGTTGAAAATTGAGCGCCAAACTGTACACAAAATTCAGGATGAACGTGATCTATCAGGTATTTCATGTCCTTTTTCAACAACTCGGGATTACTGAACCACAGAGGTGTAGGTAAGCACTGAAACGCATGCTGAAAAACAGACTCCACCTGTTCCCGCACACACTGCAAAATAGATAACCGTAACTCTGCCTTTAATGCCTGGATCGTTTGCCCAGAACGACGACAATGGACATAAAGTGCACGGTTATCAAAACTCTTACATCTCAACAGCCACTCTCTATTTTGTATGAAGTGTAACTGTGCTACCGGATTGTCAGTTTTGCCCACATATTGATCAATGAGTCCCAAAACCCCATCATAATCTCCCCGGCCAATGTCAAGGAAGAGTAGCCGATTGGTTAAAACATTTCTCAAATTGCGGGTATTTCCCCAGTGACGCTCGACTTCTTTTATTGAAAAGCAAACAGGAATTTTAACCCCTTGATTCACAACAAGCCGAAACGGGTCAGACTTCCCAGTGACCAGCTGCCATTGGTTTTCGTTCAGGCCCTGTTGATAATGGTGTTGAGGATCGGTTTGTCCCTCAAACTCTGATCCACTGGTAAGATGTAGCTCAGCCCCGGGATTCGGCACTTGAATAGAACAACGCTTTTCGCTGTGGATGTCTGCTGGCTTTTGTTCCTGGCAAGCCGGTTTCCTATCGGCAGCAGGTTGGCTCTTTTTCTTGCCTTTCCTTTTCCTGGCAGGTTGACGTTCAGGCTTCTTTTCCACAGTTCCCTGGCCATAAGATTTATCATCACCCAATAGTGACTCGGCCTTTTTCTCAGATTTAATTCCCCCTATCAGGCTCTCCAACTCCAGAATTTTTTCACCAACCAGTTTAATCTCCATGGGAATTTTAAACCTTACCGACCTTATATTACTTTTATCTTCCTGATCATGTAAAAAACAGCGGTAAGCTTTCCAGTGTTTTAGCGAGTCTGACAGATGCCCTCGTTTTTCAATCAACATGGCTAAATATTTATTCATTTCAGGCCGTGAGCCAATCACGGCCCGATAATTAAGCTCTGCTTTTGTGAGCAATTCATTATATTCTTCAGATGATTCGTTCTTAGAGCTGGCATGCCTTTCGCACAGAATACCTAACAGTGCTTTAATACAAGCATCTTTAATTTTATCCTTTTCAATAAACTGAATGGCAAACAGGTATTCACCCTTTGATGCCATGCAAAGCCCAAAATAAAGCGATTTGCTTTTACCCTTGGTAAACTTAAGAAGTTCCGATGCCTTTTGAGGATCATTCCGCATAAAGTAATACAGGGCGATTCTTTCAGAATACAGCTGTGAAATCGGCGTCGACCCCTGCATCAATTTATTAAATTCACAGGCAATATCCATGGATTGCTTCAACAATTCGGCACTTTGATTATCATTACTGGCTATTTCATATCGAATGAATTCCAGATATTCAAGCGCTTTTTCCGGATTCAAGGTGTTTGAGTATGGCCAACGGGAAAACCCAAGATCATTCCAAAGCATGGTTAATAGTGCAAAGGTATTGTATTTTTCAGAATTATCAGCAACACTTCTGTACGCTCCAACATCCTCCAGAACTTCTGCGATAGAAAAACAGGTATATTTTGCCAGTGCAATCTCCGATTCCTGTTTAGGGCTTCTCGCCACCGCCATGCTTAGAGAGGTTAATTGAGCCCTGTCTCTGGATGTCCAGCGATAATTCATCAGAAACCCTGAACCGAGCAGGCTTAAAACCCAAAAGTCAGCACTCTGACAAACATCACTTTTAATACTTGCCATCGCCATTTTATGAAGCCTGGCATTGTAAGTTATTGCCTTATTATAATGAGCTGTTTTTACATAATTACTATTTCCAGCACAGTAACTGACTGTGCACTCCATAGCTATCTTGTAGTAAAAATGTCCTAATGATTGTAGAAAAGCAAACCAGGCAATCTCTTTCTCATAAATGGATAACTCTGTTTCCAATAAAAGCTCGTTAAAATAATTTTCAAGAACATCAATATTGGTAAGATTAAGTGATTCAATATACATTTTATTGTTATGTATTTGGTAAAGATGGTGGAAAATAACCACTAATTTATCAAGCTTGGTCAAACTGAAGTCAGACTTCATAGCTTTGGATGACTGTTCTAATAACTCCCTCTTAATACTATTACTTTTTACGCCTTCCGATTCATCCCTGCAGGGATTATCCTCTACATCACTTAAAGCAGAGCCATGCACTTGAGATCTATTCTGACTGGCCGTAAAACATTCATTGCCCCCTTTTTTAAGAAGTCTGCCCAAGACCTCTTTAAACTCTTTTTCACTAAAACATTCTGAAGTAAGAGAACTTGCAGTGCTGTTATCACTGCTTCCTTCTGATGGGATCAGCTTTTTTTTCAACTCGTCGTTAAAAAGCAACCGGCCTTTGTCAAAAGGCTCGTCAACTGTATTCAAATCCCCGAGAGCTGTCTCCAAATACTCACTAACAGAATTAAGCCTCTTTAAAGAAATAGTGGTTGTTTCAGGAAAGTATTTCGCGTTACCGGGAAGCCACCATAAATCCAGCACCCTCATGAGAGCAGCACCATTTGATGACTGTGGTAATAAGTCTCCAAGCGATTCCAACTTACTGAATGCTTCCTCCTGACTTGCCATGCCGTACAACATTCTTGTGAGAATATTCTCCTGGATATACAGTGCAGCTAACTTAAATCTCATCAATTCCTTTTGTGGTATCTCACCATGAACACCGGTGAGTTCAATGATCTGTGTTTCTATTTCATCAAGCTGCCGGGTCAACATCTCCGGGTCCAGAACTTTTTTTTGTTCAACATGTTCGACACTCTGCGGTTTAATTTCCTGTGGCGCACCTTCACATAGCGCTACCTGAACCGTTTCACTCTGGCTCGGTTTCAATAGAGCACCTGTACTGACTCCATGAAACTGTTCGGACACTTCAATTACACGAACCTCCCTGTTAACAAAGCTCTTCCCATGACCATCTCTGATCGCGGCTGCATCAGTCAGCGCTTGATCACTTGTTGGAGTAACCATCAACGGTCGTGTATCAGAACACATCTTCCCATCCCCGGAGTTAAGCCTTATCCGGGTGTGGCTGCTACTCATTGGCTCCATGATTTACCTCCTGCTTAACTATTTTTTCATAACAATTGGATACCCTCGATGAAAGAAGGTTTCACTATGTTGGTACCATGGGTCGTTTATTTACAGAACCCATACACTTACACTTCTTCCTGACCCAACAGAAACCAGAGGCATCCGGGAGCCAAGTTCTGGTACTATGCCCGCTAGAAAAAATAACATTGGTCTGCTATCTATGCTGCAAGCTACGCCACACCAAAAAAAAGCCCTCTCTGACCTGACACAACTGCTGGAAAAACGCATTCTGATCCTTGATGGTGCCATGGGCACCATGATTCAGGACTATAAGCTGGAGGAAGTGGACTACCGTGGCGAACGCTTTGCCAGCCATGCCTGCGATGTGAAAGGCAACAATGATCTTCTGGTATTGACCCGTCCGGACATTATTCAACAGATCCACCGGGAGTATCTTGCAGCCGGTGCTGATATTCTGGAAACCAACACCTTTAATGCCACCACCATCGCCATGGCAGATTACCAGATGGAAGATCTGGTACCGGAAATTAATCACCAGGCAGCCCTTCTTGCCCGGGAAGTGGCCGATGAATTTACCCGGGCCAACCCGGATAAACCCCGTTTTGTCGCTGGTGTTCTTGGCCCAACCAACAGAACCGCTTCCATCTCCCCTGATGTCAACAATCCCGGCTATCGAAATACCAGTTTCAACGAACTGGTGAACGCCTATCAGCTGGCCGCCAAAGCATTGATTGAAGGCGGCGCTGATATCCTGCTGATAGAGACCATTTTTGACACCTTGAACGCCAAAGCGGCCATCTATGCGCTGCGAGACCTGTTCGACCAGCTGGGCTTTGCCTTGCCGATCATGATTTCCGGCACTATTACCGATGCTTCCGGTCGCACCCTGTCAGGTCAAACGACAGAAGCCTTCTGGAATTCGGTCGAACATGCCCGGCCACTGTCCGTTGGTCTGAATTGTGCCCTGGGTGCCAGTGAGTTACGCCCCTATCTTGAAGAACTGTCCAACTGCGCAGGTACCTGGACCAGTGCTCACCCCAATGCCGGTCTGCCCAACGCGTTTGGTGAATATGACCAGAGTCCCGATGAGATGGCAGAGATTGTTGCCGGGTTTGCCCAATCCGGCCTGGTCAATATTATTGGTGGCTGCTGTGGTACCACACCGGCACACATTAAAGCCATTGCCGACAAGGTTGCTGATATTCCCCGACGAGTCATGCCAACCATTCCGGTGGCCTGTCGTTTAAGTGGTCTGGAGCCATTTACCATTGATCGGGACTCATTGTTCGTCAATGTCGGTGAGCGCTGTA
This sequence comes from Endozoicomonas sp. ALB115, assembly GCF_049310245.1. NCBI lineage: Bacteria > Pseudomonadati > Pseudomonadota > Gammaproteobacteria > Oceanospirillales > Endozoicomonadaceae > Endozoicomonas > Endozoicomonas sp. ALB115. The sequence continues at coordinate 97,922 of NZ_JBLYZG010000005.1, forward strand.
ACGTCACCGGTTCCGCCCGCTTCAAACGTTTAATCATCGAAGAAGATTACGATACGGCTCTGGATGTTGCCCGTGACCAGGTGGAAAACGGTGCCCAGATTATCGACATCAACATGGATGAAGGGATGCTGGATGCCAAAAGCGCCATGACTACATTCCTGAATCTGGTGGCCTCTGAACCGGATATTTCCCGGGTCCCGATCATGGTCGACTCCTCCAAGTGGGAGGTCATCGAAGCCGGGCTGCAATGCATTCAGGGCAAGGGCATTGTCAACTCCATCAGCCTGAAGGAAGGTGAAGATATTTTCCGCCGTCAGGCCCGTCTTTGCCGCAATTATGGGGCCGCCGTTGTGGTTATGGCGTTTGATGAGCAGGGTCAGGCGGATACCGAAGCCAGGAAAATAGAAATATGTCAGCGGTCGTACAACATTCTGGTCAATGACGTCGGCTTCCCGCCCCAGGATATTATTTTTGACCCCAATATTTTTGCTGTGGCCACCGGTATTGATGAGCACAATAACTATGCGGTGGATTTCATCAATGCGGTGCAATACATTCGCGAGAATCTGCCCCACGCCATGAGTTCCGGTGGGGTCAGTAATGTCTCTTTCTCTTTCCGGGGGAACAACCCGGTTCGGGAAGCCATTCATGGGGTCTTTCTCTACCACGCCATCAAGGCCGGACTGACCATGGGCATTGTCAATGCCGGACAGCTGGAGATCTATGAAGAAATTCCCCCGGAGCTGAAAGACAAGGTTGAAGACGTCATCCTCAACCGCTCAGCGAATGGGACTGAAGCGCTGCTGGCCATTGCAGACCAATATCGGGAAGGTGGTTCTTCCGGCAAAAAAGAGGAAGATCTGGCCTGGCGGGAATGGCCTGTTAACAAACGGCTGGAACATGCACTGGTCAAAGGCATTACCACCTGGATTGTTGACGATACTGAAGCGGCAAGACTGGCCGCCAGCCGTCCTATTGAAGTGATTGAAGGCCCACTGATGGATGGCATGAACGTGGTGGGCGACCTGTTTGGTGAGGGTAAAATGTTTCTGCCCCAGGTGGTGAAGAGTGCCCGGGTGATGAAACAGGCGGTTGCTCACCTGGTCCCTTTTATCGAAGAAGAGAAAGGCGAGAGTGCGCGATCCAATGGCAAGATTCTGCTGGCGACGGTCAAAGGTGATGTACACGACATTGGTAAAAACATTGTCGGTGTCGTTCTGGCCTGTAACAACTTTGAGGTTATTGACCTTGGGGTCATGGTTCCCTGCGAAACCATTCTGAAAACCGCAGTGGAAGAAGACGTTGATATTATCGGGCTCAGCGGTCTGATCACCCCATCACTGGATGAAATGGTTTATGTGGCCAGTGAAATGCAGCGTCAGGGCATCAGACGCCCACTGATGATTGGTGGAGCGACCACATCACGGGCCCATACGGCGGTAAAAATTGAGCCGCAGTTCCAGGATGATCTTGCCATCTATGTCACCGATGCCTCCCGCAGTGTGGGGATTTCAACCCGGCTGATGAGTGATTCATTAAAGCCCGCTCTGGTGACAGAGACCCGCTCCGAGTATGAAAAAATCCGGATCCGTCACGGAAAACGGAGCAACAAACGGGCACTGCTCACTTATCAGGAAGCCCTGGATAACGCCTTCAAACCGGACTGGTCCCGATACCAGCCACCGGTTCCGACGTTTACCGGCGTTAAAGTGTTCGATGACTTCCCGCTGGAAGAACTGGTCAATTACATCGACTGGACTCCGTTCTTTATGACCTGGGATCTGGCCGGTAAGTTTCCCGCCATTCTTAAAGATGAAGTGGTCGGCGAAGCAGCCACCAACCTGTATCACGATGCACGGCAGATGCTGGATAAACTGGTCAACGAAAAGTTGATCCGTGCCCGGGCAGCCATTGGTTTCTGGCCCGCCAACCAGATCAATCACGATGACCTGGCCATCTATCAGGATGAAAAAAGAAGCCACATCAAAACAATCCTGCATCACCTCCGTCAGCAGGCACCAAAACCGGAGGATAAGCCCAATTACAGCTTGTCTGACTTTGTGGCCCCGGAATCATCAGTCCTGCCAGACTATGTGGGCGGTTTTGTGGTAACGGCAGGTATTGGTGCAGACCAACTGGCCAGGCAATATGAACAAGCCGGTGATGACTACAACAGCATTATGGTGAAAGCGCTGGCAGACCGTTTTGCCGAAGCGTTTGCTGAATGTATGCATGAAAAAGTGCGCAAGGAGTACTGGGGTTATGCCTCCAATGAGCAGCTCAGTAATGAAGAGCTGATCAGGGAGAAATACGCCGGTATTCGTCCAGCGCCCGGCTACCCGGCCTGCCCGGACCATACGGAGAAAACGGCATTGTTCGCTCTATTGAACGGTGAAGAAAATGCCGGCGTGTCACTCACTGAACACTTTGCCATGATGCCTGCGGCCAGTGTCAGTGGCTGGTATTTCTCCCATCCTGAAGCGAGATATTTCGGCCTGGGTAAAATCGATAAAGACCAGTTGGAAGTATATGCTGAACGTAAAGGCTGGTCTTTAGCAGAAGCGGAACGCTGGCTTCGCCCCAATCTAGGAGGCTGACCGAGAATAGACTGCCCTACTGCGGTGGCAGCAAATTGGTCTAAAAATTACGTTTTGTTCGGCAAATAGCCCCGCTATTCACCTCACAAAACGAAATTTTTATCCTCAATTTTCTGCCATCCTCGCTACGGGCGCTATTCTCGGTCAGCCTCCTAGCCAATTAGACCTGGTAACCGGAGGGCAGCTTGCCCTCATACTTTTCATTCCACAATCGTTGAGGATCTACACTCCTGGCAAAATGACAATCACGCTTCCTGTGATGTTGTAGCAGATGTATCAGCTCCGATGCGAATTGCCTGATTGCTTCTGGCATGTCACTCAGAGCTGGCTTTTCGACTTTTTTGACATTTTCGGAAAAACCACAGGCAGGGCAGGTCAATGACGGGTAATAGGAGAAACCGAGATCATCACCTGGCACCAGTCCAGCCCGGGCGATTACCGATACCAGCCATGTTATATCACCCACTTTTGAATAATCATGATGCCACAATTTATGAAGGAATATATCAGTTACAAAATAATCGATATCAACTTTTTTACCCTTAAACCAGTCTTGAAATGCCGCGTAGCACCACTCAAAAGATTGTTTAAGGTAAACGTCCCCTATACGCTTATCATCACTATTGAACCGGGAACCCAACACTGAATAACGTTCACTGCCGATAAAATCCACCAGATCCCCCGGGTTTTGATATTCAAAATCTAACTCAAGGTGTGCGCCCAGGTAGTTAATGTGCAAATGTTGCAAGTCCTTTTGTGATATGTCCATTGGAATATCATCCCCTTGCGAAGTATATAAATAATTAACAGTTGTGCATTTGATAAACTCTGCATAACTGCTATCGCGAAGTGCCACTGTTTCAAACAGCTTGTTTATTTCCATATCATCCAGACAGGGGATATTCTCATCAGGCAAGCGCTGGAATGCGATCAACTTTACCAGTTCACAGAATTCTTTTTTTACGATTAAAACTTTGTTGATAGCCAATCGATCAATGCGCTCATGCATACATGTTGAATACTGGATAGCCTCTTTAAGTCCACCAATCATTTTCTTCAGATTGTCATAAATTTTTGCAAAACTGCATTCGTCAAAGCAAATATTCAGGTTCGTGCAGGTCAGGTGTCTTGACGTTATGGAATATTTTATCAATGTACCCTTAAAGGGTATCAATAACCTTTGGAGATAGAGCCTCCTTGTTCTCTCAGTCAGCATTTTTGAGCTTTGATTTTCAGTAATATATTCATCACATTGAGCCTTCACTGAACTCAGTTCGTCGTATAACTGTGGCAGGCTGAGCTCTGGTAATACGCATTCAGGTTCTGATTGAACCGGAGCTTCAGTGATGATTTTCTCAACGGCCTGCTTCACTGACGGTGATCTCTCCATAATCCGCAGATATCCGCTGAGCCATCTTAACAGGTTAATACTCAGGGGAAACTTGCACTGCTCCGGGCTAATAACGCACTCCTGCCTGAGAACAGCCCGTGACAATGCCGAAACCTCAACAGGGGTAAATAGTTGTCGGCTTTGGAGGGTGGATAAAAATCGGAGGCTATCAGCCACAGAACCGGGTATTTCGTAGCCCGTGATAGCCCTGTCTTGAATAGATTTAAAAAAGGACACCCCATTGCATTTGCGTTCGAGCTGACTGTTGACCAATGGTTTATTGGCAACATCGGGAGTGGCTCTGTGTAAATCCTGTAAATATATTGGGTTAGATGATGTTGTATCCATAATAATCCAATACCTGTTTTTATTTTTTGATCAACCGCCGATTTTGGACTCTTTTTTATACTGATAGTTCATATATGCTGGATAAACTGGTCAACGAAAAGTTGATCAGTACCCGGGGAACCATAGGCTTCTGGCCTGCCAACCAGATCAATCGATAAAGACCAGTTGGAAGTATACGCTGAACGTAAAGGCTGGTCTTTAAAAGAAGCTGAAGGCTGGATCCACCCCAATCTTGTCTGCTAGACCTGATAAGGGGTATTTCCAAAATAAATTGCACATTTCAATGTCTCAAAAGTAACCGGAGGGCAGTTTGCCCTCATACTTTTCATTCCACAATCGTTGAGGATCTATACTCTGCGCCAAATGACAATCACGCTCACTGTGATGTTGCAACAGACGTATCAACTCTGATGCGAACTGCCTGATTGTTTCTGGTATGTTACTCAGCCCGGACTTTTCGACTTTTTTGAGATTTTCTTTAAAATGACACTCAGGGCAGATCAACGACGGGTTATCAGAGAACCAGATACAATTACCCGGCATCAATCCAGCCCGGGCGATTATTGATACAAACCATTTTATATCATTCATTTTTGAATAATCATCACACCACAATTGATGAAAGCAACTCATAGTTTCTAACTTTGTGGTCTTATGATCCCTGAACCAGTCTTGAAATGCTGTATAGCAAAGCTCAACATATTTGTTATGGTAAACATCCCCTATATACTTGTTAATACTATTGAACCGGGAACCCAACGCTGAATAACATCTACTATTCAAGCCAATAAAATTCACCAGATTAGCCCGCCTTTTATCGCCTAAATCTAATTCAAGATGAATGCCCATGTAGTTAACGTACAAATGTTCTAAATCCTTTTCTGCCAGAGCCATTGGAACAATCGGACTTTTTTCCATACGTACCCTTCCAACAGTCTGGTATTTAGTGAACTCTGCATAACTTCTATCCAGCAGTGCTCTTGTGTCAAACAGTTTGTTTAATTCCATATCATCCAGACAAGGGATATTCTCATCAGGCAAGCGCTGGAATGCGACCGATCTTACCAATTCACAGAATTCTTTTTTCAGTATTAAAACTTTGTTGATACCCAGTCGATCAATTCGTTCATGCATACAGCTTGAGTATTGTATATTCTCATCAAGTTGATTAATAACGTTAATCATATGTTCGTAATGGAACGAAAAATTAAGTTTGAAAAACTGATTCCGTGCCAATAAAGAACTTTGATTATCTTCTTCCCAATCATCCCAAAAGGGTAACAATAGCCCATAGAGATAGAGCTTCTTTTCTTCATCAGTCATTGAGCTTTGATTTTCAGAGATATATTTATCACACTGGTCCTTCACCGACTTCATTTGGCTGTGTGACTTCAGCATACTGGTCATAACATTTATTTTGAGGAAATCTTCCACGTTATCCTTATTTTCATTCGGCATTTCAGACATTAAAAAATCAACGGCTGAATGAACCGGAGCATCAATGATAATTTTCTCAACGGCCATTTTCACTAACGGCGATCGCTCCATAATCCGCAGGAACCCACTGAGCCATCTTAACAGGTTAATACTCAGGGGAAATTTGCACTGTTCCGGGCTAATAATGCACTCTCCATTGACAACAGCCCGTGACAATGCCATGACCTCAGCTGTGGTTAATAGTTGTCGGTTTTCAAGTGTTGATAAAAACTGCAGATTATCGGACACAGAACCTGATATTCTAATGCCAGTGATCGTTCTGTCTTGTATAGATCTGAACAAGGATACCGTGTTTTTGCGTTCAAAATGACTGGTGACCAATGGTTTATTGGCAACATCGGCAATGGCTTCTTGTAAATCCTGTACACATAGCGGTTTTGATGATGTTATGTTCATAATAATTTCAGGTTTCTGTGCGGTTTTTTATTGGACTTTTTTTTGCCCGATAGTTCATAAATGCTGGAGATATTTAGCTTAATGAAGCAAAGGCTTGCCACCATTTTTCAGTTAGGCGTACCCATCATGCTGGCCATGCTCTCCCAGAGCATGATCAACCTTGTTGATGCCGCACTGGTGGGTCCCCTGGGAGAAGGTGCCCTTGCCGCTGTGGGTGCTGGCAGCTATGCGAATTTTGTAGCGCTATCGTTGATGACCGGCCTTTCAGCGGCTGTCCAGGCTCAGGTTGCCCGCCGTGTTGGTGCAGGCCGTTTTGATGAATGTGCCATGCCAACCAATCATGGACTGATCATTGCCTTCTGCTTTGCCATGCCAGTCAGTATTATCCTGGTCATCACTTCCCCCTGGTTGCTGGCGTTATTTGATCAGGGATCTCCCACCTTTAAAGGGGACGCAACGGACTATTTTCAGATTCGGGTCATGGCCCTTACCGCAGCCGCCATGAACCTCTCATTTCGAGGTTTCTGGAACGGCATTGGTGAGCCAAACGGTTTTCTGAAACTGCTGGTCTGCACCCATATTTGCAATGTGATCTTCAGCTTTATCCTGATCTACGGAAAGCTTGGCCTGCCTGCCCTGGGCGTGCAGGGAGCGGCCCTGGGAACCTTGCTGTCCATGTACCTGGGAGCCTTGCTTAATTTCCGGATACTGAATAAGCGAGCCAGAAAATTCGGATTCCTGACGCACTGGAGAAATTGGCCGGCCTTAAAGCGCCTGGTTCTTCTGGCGATTCCTGACTCCCTGCAACAGACCCTGTTTGCCCTTGGCATGATGATGCTGTTTGCCATTGTTGCCCAATTAGGTATCCGTGAAATGGCCATCGCCCATGTGTTGATGAATACCTCCCTGATGCTGATACTGCCGGGTCTGGGTCTGGGCATGGCTGCCAATACCCTGGTCAGCCAGAGTCTGGGAGCCCGGGAGCCAGAGGTTGCCTGGCGCTGGGGGCAGGAAGTCATGTATACAGCCAGCGCCGTGTTACTGGTACTGAGCCTGCCGTTGATTTTTACACCGGAGGCTGTGCTGTCGCTCTTTCTCCATGACCCTTCACTACTGGCAATGGGCTCAATCCCGATGCAGTTAACCGGCATAGGCATTGTTCTGGATGCGCCCTCCCTGGTCTTTATTCAGGCTTTACTGGGAGCGGGTGCCAACCGAACGGTGCTCTATATCCGATTTGTTGCACAGTGGCTGATTCTGTTGCCGCTGTGCTGGCTTATAGGCCCTGTTCTGGGGTTTGGACTTACCGCCGTCTGGTCAGTACCCATACTGCAGAGAATGATTACCTCCGTCAGCTTCCTGGTTGTCTGGCGCTCACGGCGCTGGAGTAAAATACAGATTTAAGGAAGGCATTTTCCCGATTAAACAGCAACTCATCCGATTCAGAGCTGCATTGTTCCAACCAGCAGCAAGCCGCTCAGGCAATATTCCGCCTTGAAGTGAGTTATGCACTGGTTGCACTTCACCCCTGGTCGACCGTAAATGTCAGTTCGCTTTTTTCACCGGCCTCTATTTTTTGCCAGTGTTCATCGAAATTGATCAGGTCATACAGTGAAACCCCCTCCTGAAGCCTGGCAAGTACCCGTTCATCTCTGGCCTTAATCTCTTCAGCGACAGGAATCAAATGCGCTGCTTCTTCCAAAGATAAAACCAGTACCCCATCATCATCACCGAAGATAATCTCACCCGGACGAACCTCTACACCGCCACACTCAACAACCTCCCGGGTATGAAATATCCGTTTTGACGTGCCTGACATTGGGGTAAACGTGTGTGCATAAACCGGGAAATTCATTGCTCTTACCGATGCCGTATCACGAAAGGCCCCGTCAATAACAAATCCGGCAATCCCTTTTTGCATCGCTGCCGTTGATAACAGCTCCCCTGCCACGGCTAATACACTGCCCTGAGTCTCAATAACAATAACATCCCCGGACCGGGCCTCCTGAATTGATTTGATCACTGTGAGAAAGTCATTATGACAGTTCACGGTATAGGCCGATCCGATCAGCTTAAGCCCCGTCTGAAGCGGTCTTATTGCCGAGTTCATCACTCTCAGACGCTGGTCAGCATCCGCAAGATGGGATGTTTTCAAATCAGTCAGGCGGGAACGTATTTCGTTTAACTCCATGGGGAACCTCAGGTATACCGGGTTTACAGCTGACCTGACCACCAGACTCTGCCGGTAAGTGCTGTCAGATCACCAACACAGGAGGCTGAAAAAGCAGAGAAGCCGAACTCAGTACAAAAATTGATGAACGGATCAATAAAGCCAGCCTGTCTGACCAACAGGAAGACGATACTTACAAAGAGGCCAATGATTATAGCATTCCCGAGGATTTACAGTTCACACAGGAACGCCTGGAAAAGATAAATGCAGCAAATAAAGCACTTGAAAATTCGGGTCGGAAATTTATCAAAGCCGATTTTACCTATAGATGCTGAAGCAAAAATACTCACGCAGGAATGCCGTTCCTTCAGGGGCCAGAAGAGATCATCATCGCACTCCATCGACCGATAATAACAACTACTAATAAGTCGATATTGAGGAGCGTTCCCATGAACAGATTTTCAAGGGTCAGATGGGTCCTGCTGGTCAGTCTCTGCCTGGCCATCAAGGCTTTCAGTGCCGGTCACAGCGTCCATATCCAGATGAGCAAGAAGGCCGTTGAGTTGGTCTCTGACCCGGCGTTGAGGAGTATCCTGCAAGAGTACCAGGCGCAGTGGGTGATTGGTTCTGGCCTACCGGACGGTGGTTACCTGAATGGTTATCCTTATGCCGAGATCAGCCACTGGTCGAAATTCCATCGTTCCTATTTCTCCCGGGTCCAGAAAACCTGCCCTCCTGACAAGCTGCAGCTGGCAGAGTGTAAAAAACTGGTTTCCCATTTTATGGGGATGGTGGCTCATGGCTTTGAGGATGAAATTTATGACAATTTATTGATGAGTTTATCCGACGAGGTGGATGGGCGTGGGGGGGATCATCTGGCCACGTCCAAGGATACCATCGTCGACAAATACGCCCTGTACGATTACCAGGGAGCCTACGATGTGCATCCTACTGCGGTATCACCGCTGGATGTGGTTTATCAGGCGCTGCAACCACTGCTGAAATCGAGAGTACAACTTAGCCACCTTGAAGAAGGACAGGGTAATATTGTGGCAGCAGCCGTTTGGGAGCGGCAGCTGGTCAATCCGTTCAGCAATCTTATGGACAGCCGGTTATACCCATGGCTCCGGCAGAACTACCGGGACGGCATTGGCGGCATCAATTATACCGGGATCAGTGTTGCGAGGTTATGGGATTACTACTGGGCAAGGTTCAAGGGGCATGATCAGGTTGAGCCACATTTTACGGTGTATCCTGAACCAGGGGGAACTATCGGCCTGAATAGCAATATTGGCCGTGGACGTTTTATGTTTATTGCTGATCGGCCACTTTCTTATTTTTACAGGGAACTTGAGCTGCAAAAGTTGATGCTCGATGGCTCGTGGCAGGAAATCGCCTCTAAAAATCACTATCGCCATGATGGTTATCTCCACGCTGTTTTTCCGATTGGAGGTTTTGTCGCCGGGGAACAGTATCGGGTCAAAATGTCCTATTCCGTTGATGGACTTCATTTTGACCGGGAACTGATATGGAATGCCACCGCAGCAGGTATTCCCTGAATGGCTAGACTGATATGTAATAAAAACATAACAGGGAAAGACTGATGACGTTGCCACATCTTGACTCACAACAGGTATTACCCCCTTTCCAAGGGCCTTTGCTTCCCCCGGATCAAGTTGCAACTGACTCGTCAGGCAGCGTCGTTGTGGTACCGCCTTTAACCACTCCCCAGGAAAATTTTACAGACATTGCCCAGGTCCCGTTGGAAAAGCGCACCATTAAGGTTAGCGATTACAATCTTGTAAATGAACAATCACCCTCCCGATTAAAAAAACTGGCATCCGCCATAAAAATCATTGGTGCTAATGTCATCAGGGCAGTTAATGACAGCGTAACCACCCGGCGACTGCTGCTCAGTGGCCTGTTGGGTGGTCTGGTGGGGCTGACATCCGGCGTCTTGCTGATGGCTTCGCTGACCGGGGGTCTCTCCATGGTTACCCTGATACCGTCACTCTCTATTAGCGCCCCAGCGGCGGTGGTGGGGGCATTAGTGGGGACTGCCGGGGGAATGATCATGTTGGCAGGTTATGGTGTCGCCAAGGGGCTGGTGCGTTCAGCAGCCTACCTCTGGCGTTCGCCGGAACAGCGCTTTCTGCATGATTACCGGCAGGCGGCAAAAGAGTTGGAGTCGCTGGAAGAAGAGCGTGTCAACAACCGTCACATGCGCTCTGAAAAATATATGCGGATTGGCATATTAAGAGCTTATCTGGAGCCCCGACGCGCTGAATGTCACCAGCTGTTGACCGCAGACAATGCCCCCGATAAAGTCTGGCGTCAATATGGCTTCCACTCGGGCAATAATATTCCTCCCTCTTCGATGGTTTGAGTCTATTCCCAGAAAGCCTCCCAGGAGGCTGACCGAGCATTCCCTATTAAATTGTTAGAAAACTATTTTCCCTTTAATCAAGGGCTTATCTGCCTGTTGCAGGCAACTGCTGACGCCAGAATCCACGCTTCTTACTGCGGGCAGCTTGTGCCTTGCATCTCCGGTGATGTTTTTTGTACGATGCTCTTGCTCTGGCGAACAAGAATGAAAACAGTGGTTACTGTGATTCCGCCCCTTGAATGGACTTTTTTACAACCATCACAAACTATTCTTCTTGCCGAATGTCTAAACTGTTCAAGATTGTAAGATTCCAGAATCTTCAGTTATGAGGATGAATTGTTAAGGAAGTGTGTTGTATGTCTCAGGCTGAAATTGTTCACCACTCGAGCAACGATGAAAAAGTCAGGGCTTTTTTCAAGGGTGCCGCAGCCATTATTCCGCTGACTGTCGCGGTCCTGCCCTGGGGTATCCTGACCGGATCGCTGGCTATTGAGTCGGGCTTTGACCCGGTTCAGAGCCAGGCACTGTCAGGCATTATTTTCGCCGGTGCCGTTCAGCTGGCCATTATGGGCATGATCCAGGCCGGAGTGGGTTTAGGCAGCATTCTGATTTCAGCCCTGCTTATTACCTCCCGCCACTTCCTTTACTCCATGGTGATGCGGAAGAACATCAGCCCGCTGCCGCTCAAATGGCGTCTCGCCCTGGGCTTCCTGTTAACCGATGAACTGTTCGCCATTGCCAACCCCGGTCAGCTGAAACGCTTTGACCGCTGGTACGCACTGGGAGGAGGATTATGCTTTTATCTTGGCTGGAATCTTGCCACCCTTGGCGGCATCATCGCTGGCGCAAGCTTTGAAAATCTTGATGCCCTCGGATTGGATTTCGCCATTGCTGCCACATTCCTCGCCCTTGTTATCCCGAGCATCAAAAATGCCCCGGTACTGGTTTGTGTCCTCACTGCGCTGGTAACATCGGTCATTTGTCAGGTAATGCAGATTGAGGCCGGCCTGCTGATCTCAGCCCCCCTGGCCATGGTGGCTGGTTTTGCCTGTGCCAAAGCCACTGACAGAGGAGAAAGCTAATGGATACCTGGGTTATTCTGTTCATCGTAGCGGCCCTGGTTTTTGGCAGCCGCTTCCTCCTGATGGAGCCATGGCTCCCCCTCAAACTCAGTGACACGGTTCAGCAGGCATTGAGTTTTTCCGCACCCGCCGTGCTGACCGCCATTGCGGCACCGATTGTCTTTATTCGTGAGGATCAGCTCAGCCTGTCCATGGGCAACCATTATCTGATTGCCGGCATTATCGTAGTATTTCTTGCCCTGATGACCAGGAACACATTACTGACCGTCATCCTGGGTATGCTTTCATTTCTGCTGCTAAGACATGTGCTGTAAATACGGGAAGCCTTCGGTCTGTCTACTTCCCGCTCAGGAATTCTCCTTCAGGGATGGGACTTTTTCGGGGGAACGCTTATGTATAAATTACTTTGGCAGGGGTTATTGATCAGGTCAAAAGTAAAGCCAGCAAATAATCACTGGCTTTATTTTCACGGCTATTGGTATGCCCCGCTACTTTTTACCGGAGCCTGTAATCGAACTCATCAGGTTAGATACTGACTTTTTAAAGTCTTCAATGGCCGAAACACCCAGCTTTTTAACATCCACCAGGTGTGGCTCTGCCTTGTCCAGGTACTCATCAAGATGATCGACTTCTTCATGCTGCATATCCTGCCGCTCAGCCTCCAGCTCTTGCTCAAGGCGTTTCAGGGTTGCCTTGACCTCTTTGATTTGGGCTTTCAACTCCTTCCTGTGTGCCTTGTATTCCTTGAGTGTTGTCATCATGTCCTCCTCAGGCAGTTATCGCGATCAGGATAGCAGGTAAAATGAAAAAGACACCCACCACATAGGCCAGCACCATCCATTTATTCCGGCTGGCCACCAGGGCAAAACGACGGGCAAGCCTTGGTGGTATATTACGAAGGAATGGAAGATTGTAAATCAACAGTACGGCTGACACATTAAACAACAGATGGACAACTGCTATCTGCAGGGCAAAGAATCCCATGGCTCCCTGGACTGCTGTCGCCGCCAGCAAGGCTGTGACCGTAGTGCCGATATTGGATCCCAGGGTAAATGGATATATCTCCTTGAGCTTGAAGATGCCATTCCCGGCAAGAGGTACGATCAGACTGGTACAGGTTGAGGATGATTGAACGGCAATGGTCATCATCATGCCGGAGAAAATACCCGTAGCAGGTCCCTGCCCAACGGCTTTGTGCATAATCTGCTTGGCTTTACCCACCATCAGATGCTTAAGCAGTTTGCCAAGATAGATAATGGAAATAAAAATAAAGGCCAACCCCGTCAACGCCAGACAGACACCCGCCCACAGGTCCGGCAAAGAGCCATAGAGCCCCTTGAACAGGTCTACAGAAGGCCCTGTAAGCACTTTGACAAAGTTCAAACCTTTGATGCTGACAGAGTCGCCGCCAACCAGCAGTCCGGCCAGAAAATCAGACGACTTTGACAGGAACCCTGTCATGATCTCCAGCGGTAGAAAAATAATAACCGCCATCAGATTGAAAAAGTCATGAACGGTAGCCGCAGAAAACGCACGACGAAACTCTTTTTTCTTACCGATGTGGCCCATACTGACCAGCGTATTGGTCACAGTGGTACCAATATTGGCCCCCATAATCATCGGGATGGCGGTGGCAACCGGAAGACCTCCGGCAACAAGGCCAACAATCACCGAGGTCACGGTACTGGATGACTGAACAACCGCGGTTGCCAGTGCACCTGCCACCAGCCCCATCACCGGGTTGGTGGCAAAAGCAAATAACTGTCGGGCACCATCAGCACCACCAGAAGCCCACTTAAAGCCAGAACCTATCATCCCGACAGCGACCAGCAATAGGTAGATCATCAGCGCAACAAATAGCCACTGAACAACCTGACCTTTCGATTGCGTCGACTCGGCTGTATAACTGGGTTGCATTTGAACATCCTGCAAGGTGAATAAACTCGACTATCCAGAAATAACACTGGATGTCACGGCATCAAACTGGATTACCGAAAAAACGATTGTTCCATTGAAGGGGGACAAGCATAAAGAAACTGTAAAGGAGTCTCAAGCCTGTCCCGGAGAGAATTGAAATAAGAAAGCCAGTGTCGGTTACTCCAACATTCCGGTGTCAAATAATCAGACCAGCTCTCTGACCAGTAACATCATCCCCTGGTTGCCCGTTACCGAGACTTTGCTCCCTTTAGCGACAGATCTGTCCGATTCCACCTTCCAGAGTGTATCACCAATGGCAAGTTTACTCTGCCCGGCTGGCAAGTCATGCTCAAGTACAATGGTCCGGCCTATTAACTGCGATGCCCGATTATTTAATTCGGGGCTGTCACTCTTGTTGTTCACTTTACGGAACAGCTTCCAGTATGCCAGAGAGAACAACAAACTGCCGGTTCCAAACATCACCAGCTGAATGGGCCAGCTTGTATCAGGCACCAGCCAGAGCCACAAAGCGACAACCGCAGCAGCAGCGGCGCTGCCCAGCAGGAAACCACCCGCGCCCAGCGCCTCTGCGCCCAGAAGCATAAAGAGCAGAATCAACCAATGCCAGGGTTCCAGGGTAATAGCAATAGCCATCAGGCCTCCTTCTCACTTCCCTTTTTAAGAGTGGCCTCTCCCACCAGCTCCTTGATACCGGCGATTGAGCCAATCAGACTACCAGCCTCCAGAGGCATCATGATCACTTTATTATTTTCGGCAGAGGCAACATCCTTCAGGGCTTCTACGTATTTCTGGGCAACAAAATAATTAATCGCCCGATGATCACCTTCTGCAATCGCCTTGGACACCATAGACGTTGCCACCGCCTCGGCTTCTGCCAGACGTTCCCGGGCTTCCGCTTCCCGCCTGGCGGCTTCAAGCTCACCTTCCGCCTTGAGGATCTGTGCCTGCTTTTCACCCTCGGCTACTTTAATGGCCGCTTCGCGGGCACCTTCCGCCTCAAGGATCTGGGCACGTTTATCCCGCTCAGCCTTCATCTGCCTGGCCATGGCTTCCACCAGGTCCGCAGGCGGGGCAATGTCTCGCAACTCAATACGGGTCACCTTCAAGCCCCAGGGATCGGTAGCTTCATCCACTTTGATCAGCAGGCGTTCATTAATCCGATCCCGGTTGGACAGCATTTCATCCAGTTCCATGGATCCTAATACCGCCCGGATATTGGTCATCACCAGGTTTTTCATGGCACGATCAAGATCATTCACCTCATAGGAGGCTTTGACCGCATCCTGAACCAGGTAGAAACAGACTGCATCCGTGGTCACCTGTGCGTTATCGGCACTGATCACCTCCTGGGGCGGGATGTCCAGAACCTGCTCCATCATGTTCATTTTTTTACCAACCGTATCAATCACCGGCACAATCAC
This sequence comes from Endozoicomonas sp. ALB115, assembly GCF_049310245.1. Lineage (NCBI taxonomy): Bacteria > Pseudomonadati > Pseudomonadota > Gammaproteobacteria > Oceanospirillales > Endozoicomonadaceae > Endozoicomonas > Endozoicomonas sp. ALB115. The sequence goes on from NZ_JBLYZG010000005.1 coordinate 113,147, forward strand.
ATGCAGCCCGGGCGTTAACGTACTGGTGTATTTGCCAAATCGCTCGACGGTGTAGTTATACCCCTGGGGGACAATTCGTACACCGGTTGAGATAAGAACAGCAATAAGGACAACAAACACAATTGCTGTGATTTCCATACCCATAGGAGGCTCCTGTTTACAGACTTTATTTATTCTCACACGAAGTCCGACTTATGACATCTCATAAGGAATGACTGCACCTTAGTCTCAAAAAAATTGGAATAGCCGGTGGCAATCAGGCCTGAAAAAGAGTTTATCATCATATTTTTGACCTATGCGTTAAAAGTCGCGGTTTTTATATTGTATGTATTGTTGCAAAACTTCTTTTAACGCTCCCTTCGTTGCCCCCCCTATGCGTTCCCTTATGCGCTCTGCGTAAGCGAAGTCATTCTGCGATTCTGGTGCCCCCTTATGCGCGCCCTTTCCCGCGCTGCGAAAGCGGGATCATTCTGGTAGCGTTCCCTTCGGCGAGCCCTCTGGCGTGCCTTTTTGCGCTCGACGCCATCGGGGTCATTCTGGCAGCGCTCCCTTTCGCGTTCCCTTATGCGCTCCCTTTCGCGCGCTGCGTAAACGGGATCATTCTGGTAGCGTTCCCTTCGGCGAGCCCTCTGGCGTGCCTTTTTTCGCTCGACGCCATCGGGGTCATTCTGACAGCGCTCCCTTTCGCGTTCCTTTATGCGCTCCCTTTTGCGCCTGGCGAATGCAGGATCTTTGCTAAGTATCCTCAGCCGCTCCCTTTCGCGCGCTGCGTAAACGGGATCATTCTGGTAGCGCGCCCTTCGGCGCGTCCTTCGACGTTCCTTTTCGAGCTCAGCGTATTCGGGGTCATTCTGGTTGTTGTTGACAACGGATGAGATTTGCGGGGTTGATTGATCTGTATCTGTCGGAGGCTGAATCAGAAAACACTGATTTTCAGGAATATCTGTGTGGGCATGATCATTATTTAACGATTCGATTCTGACTGGTAAGTAAAATAGTTGATCTTCTTTATTAATATTATCAACGCTGGCTATCGACCTTTTTTCCAGCCGGGTAGCATCAACTGGATTATGAAAAGGCACCGTCGATTGCTGAAGGCACTTTTTAGCAGTTTCAGCTGTACGCATAGCACATAGAATAACAGCAGCTTCTATGATGTCCCGGGAGAAGGCCGCACCTGATGCATGAGATTTGGAAAAAGGAGTACCCTGCAAACAGGATAAATGATCAGAAGCTGCATTTAATTGAGCAAAGGTAGCAGGTCTTTCCATTGAATTACAGAATTGTTGAGTTTACCTTAAGACCATTCTTTCTTATAAAAGTTCATCCCTGAAATACTCTGTCTAATATTTATTCAGTAGTGGGTTAAAAGCCTGTTCGGGCATGAATATCACCCCCCGAATATGACTTGTTGATCAAAAGGCCAGCAACCATATAGTTAGTGCATTTTGTACCTTGCTGGCCAATTAATCTGTGTTCTCAAGACCGGGAGGCTGTCCGAGAACAATGACAGATTCACATAATAAATCCGTCGATCAAGGCTACTTCATGCCAAAACACTTGAGGATAAAGGCATAGTTAAACGCTTCTTCATCAATCCATTCATAACGCTTGCTGGCACCCGCATGGCCTGCGTGCATATTCATGTTCAGTAGCAGCAGGTTTTCGTCGGTTTTTAATGCCCTTAAACGTGCCACCATCTTGGCCGGTTCCCAGTAGGTGACCTGCTCATCGGATATCCCGGAGTTAAACAACATCGGAGGATAATCCCTGGCCTGCACATTGTCATAAGGCGAGTACTGCATAATGTAATCAAAGTCGTCGGCACTGGTGACCGGGTTGCCCCACTCTTCCCATTCCGGTGGCGTCAATGGCAAGGATGCATCACTGATGGTGTTAATAACATCAACAAAAGGTACATCGGCCACCACGCAACCAAACAGATCCGGACGCAGGTTGGTCACCGCTCCCATTAACAGGCCACCGGCACTGCCACCATTAATGGCAATCTGCCCTTTATCGGTATAACCCTGTTTGACCAGATACTCCGTAGCATCAATAAAGTCATTGAAGGTATTCATCTTATGACGCATTTTGCCATTGAGATACCACTGATAGCCCTTTTCATCTCCGCCACGAATATGAGCCGTTGCATAAACGAACCCACGATCCACCAGGCTGAAGAGCCTGGATGAAAAACCAGCGGTCATGCCATAACCGTAGGAACCGTAACCGTAAACCAGGGCACGATGGGAGCCATCCTTTACCAGACCTTTGTTATGAATAATGGTGACCGGAATACGCTCACCGTCCCGGGCGGTGGCATACTCCCGCCTGACCTCATATTTTTCCGGGTCAAAGCTGGGTGTTTCCCGGGTATAGACCGCTGTGGTTTGCACGGTCTTCAGATCCAGCTCAAGAACGGTACTGGGCATAACCGGTGAGGAGTAATCCAGCCGGACGGTTGTGGCGTTATGATTCCAGTCACCGGAAAAATCCAGTTCATAGGCTTCGTCAGGCATGGATACCCTCTGCCGGTTACCGGATACCATGTCCTGCACCACCAGCTCATCCAGCGCTTTATCGTTATTTTTCTGCTCAATAATCAGGTAATGATTGTAGAAATGAATATCGGTAAGGCTGAGCGTGTTGCTTTCCGCCTGAACCAGATGCCAATGCTCCTGCTGCCACTGGTTTACCGATGTTTTATACAGCTGGAAGTTATTGGCACCATGAAGATTGGTGAGAATATAGAAGTCATCACTGTCGCCATCAAGATAGTGATCAAGGCTGAACACCACATCATCAGTGCCATGGGCAAACAGACGGAAATCGATCGCAGCGCGGGGAGAAACATAAACCACCTGACTGGAGCCGCTGTTGAGATACACCATAACGTATTCACGGTCGGTGGTTTCTGCCAGCGAAAGAAACATCCCGTCAAACTCATCAGGTTTGGAGAACACCAGCGCTTTCTTTTCCGGTCCCTGATGGATATTGATTTTATAGACATGTTTACCACGGGCCTGCTCATCACGCTCCACCACCAGAAGGTGCTCATCATCTATCCAGAGTATGGAGCCGGTACTGTTATGGTAGGTCCACTCACTGTCCTGCCCGGTCGCCAGATTCCGAACCCGAATGCTTCGCTCCATGGAGCCGGTGAGATTATAACCATAAGCAAGAAAAGTATTTGCCCGGTTGGTGATGGACGGGCCAAACATATAGAGGTCCTTGCCATCTGCCTCCTGGTTAACGTCCATATAAACCACTTCAGGCAGATCCATCGAGCCATGGCGACGACAGAGAATAGGATAGTTCTTCCCCTTCTCTTCACGGTAATAATAGAGAAAATCTCCCTTTTTAACCGGCCAGGACTGATAGTCTTCTTTTATCCGGGACAGAATTTCCTGATAAAGCTGCTCCTGAACGACCTTGCTGTCTTTCATTTGGGCATCTTTATAATCACTTTCAGCGTTAAGATAGGCCAGCACCTCCGGGTTTTTAAAATCCAGATCGCCTGCCACAATCTTCTGCCAGTGCTCATCCCGCAACCAGTGGTACTCATCGATACGGGTCTGGTCGTGCTGAATAATGGAGTGTGGAATTTTTTGAGCGACCGGTGCTTTCAAAGGGATCTCCTCAGAGGCAGATAATGTCAAAGCCAGTGTCAGTAAACACAATAAACGGTTTGCCAGCATAACACGGCCTATGAGGAAAAAACTCAACAGTTAAGAGCAAATGAGTTTGATGCGTACAATCTCCTTTCAAGAGCAAATGAGTTTGATACGTACAATCTCCTTTCAAGAGCAGATGAGTTTGAAGCGTACAATCTCCGTTCACCCTGAGCAGAGTCGAAGGGTGATTGGCACAGTCTTTATTAAGGGTATTGTTGAATGCCTTTCGTCCGTGCATCCTGAGCGGAGCCGGAGGACGCTCAGGGTGAACGGAGTTTGGATGTCAATGGAAGAGGCCCATCAATTACATTGAAGCCGTCCACCAGTTAACGGCGATATACAGAGATAGAGAGATTAGGAAGAAAGCATAGAATATATGATTGGATAATATCATTCAAAACCACGACAACACTTTCTCATTATCAATACATAATGAAACAAAGCGATCATAGTTGATGACTTCAAACGGCGCAGACACCACCACCCCGCGGGCCTTTGCATCAATATCCAGCACATAAACAGCGCAGCCATCCGGCAGAGCATTCAACGGGCTTGCCGGTGACAGCAGTTCATAAACAGCGTCTTCAATCAACAACACAGAATCGCCGCTGACAACAGCACGAACACAGAGAGCCATCGCCTGACCAGGCTTATTAACGGTATGCAGCGTACTCATCAGAAATTAAACACCCTGGAATGCTGTTGGATAAACAGAGACAACTCGCCCCCGGCAAGCACTGCCACCCCTGCCTGAAGCGCATCAGGACTGATACCCCGTTCCTCCAGAGACTGCTGATCCACATAAATGGTATCTATGCCATACAGAGGCAGCACCTGAAGCATGGCAGCAAGATTCTTACGGGGAATGTCACCGGCCTCCTGCCCTTGCAATAACTGATAGACCCCATCGCCCATCAGTAAAAGGCTGGTCTCAATATCATAAGAAGCGGATACCAGTGCCGTATCAAGCGCCTCACGGGCCGACTGCCCACTGTAAGGAGCCCGGCTGGAAATAACACACACAGAATGACTCATCTCAGGCTCCAAAGGTGATCAGGCGATCGGCCATCAGTGCGCCATCAAGCAACTGCCCCAGACCGGAAAGCTCATACCCCTTGCGGAGATTATGACCAGGCAGATCATAACGGTCAGATTCTGCCTGATCCACAATACCCCGCCTTAATGCCGCCGCAATACAAACCACGGCATCCAGATTATGCGCCTGGATAAACTGCTGCCACTCTTCAGGTAGGTTGGACTCATCCTGGGGTGGCTGGGCAATGGCGGTCGCCGTATTCACCCCATCCTGATAAAAAAACAACCGGACAATTTCATGCCCCCCGGCCACCACCGCCCGGGCAAAGTGCAATGCACTTTGTGGTGCCTGACTGTTGGCCGGAGCGCCATACACGGCCAGTGCAAACTTCATAACAATAACCTTGCGTTAACAGGAAAAAAATAGCCAAACAAAAAAAGCCCCACCAAATGGCGGGGCCCGCTAAAAGCAAAATCAAACATCAGTCGTCACTACTGGCACCCAGCAGGTGGAGCAGCGCAGTGAACAGGTTATAAATATCCAGGTAAAGGGAGACAGTGGCACGGATATAGTTAGTCTCACCACCGTGGATAATACGGCTGGTGTCAAACAGGATAAAACCGGACATCAGCAGTACAATCAGGGCAGACAGCGCCATGCTGGCAGCAGGGATATTAAAGAAGATCAGGGCAATACTGGCGACCACAGCGACAATCAGGCCAACCATCAGGAAGCCACCCATAAAGGAAAAATCTTTGCGCGTGGTCAAAACATAGCCAGAGAGGGCAAAGAACACCACGGCAGTTCCACCCAGGGCCTGCATGATCAGGGATGGACCATTGGCCATACCCAGGTAATGGTTAAGCATTGGCCCCAGGGCAGCACCCAGCACACCGGTAAAGGCAAAAACAGCGACAATACCCTTGGCAGAATCAGCGGTCTTGTTAACCACGAACAGCAGGCCAAAACCGACCAGAGAGAGAACCAGTGCCGTCATCTGGCTGATCTGCAGAGCCATGGCAACGCCGGCGGTGACAGCACTGAATAGCAGAGTCATACCCAGCAGCATATAGGTATTGCGCAGAACCTTGTTGATTTCAACGCCTGCACCCAGGCTGGTAGAAGCAGCGGTCATTACGGGTTTGCGATCCATCTTTGTCATTCCTCTATATAGATGTAATACCAGTCATTATATCAGACCAATTTACTGGGGCTATAGTTTTAACAATTCCTGACATTTTGCCTCCTAGTACATGGTTTCAATGAGTTTGACGTGTACAACCTCCGTTCACCCTGAGCGGAGTCGAAGGGTGCTTGGCACGATCTATCAGAGTCCGGAGTTTCCGCCCTTCGACAAGCTCAGGACGAACGGAGTGCGGAGGCACGACAACCCGTCAAACTCATTGAAACCATGTACTACATGTACTAGATGCTATCTACTATTTTTCAAATTTCCTGAGCTGGGAGCATAGAAAAAGATTACCGTTTATCAAGGCGTTGACAGAATTCTGATTTCAGGTACTATTCCTCTCGTCGCGGAGGGATGGCTGAGCGGTTGAAAGCACCGGTCTTGAAAACCGGCGAGGGTTAATAGCCCTCCCAGGGTTCGAATCCCTGTCCCTCCGCCATATCAGCACTCTTTTCTTTCATTCTTCGTGACAGAAAAATCATCCTTGGAGGGATGGCTGAGCGGTTGAAAGCACTGGTCTTGAAAACCAGCGAAGGTTAATAGCCTTCCCAGGGTTCGAATCCCTGTCCCTCCGCCACTTCTTAATTCCCCGGCTTTATCAGTCATAACCTTCTGAATTGCAAGACCTCTTCACCCCCCATCACTGTACACCACCCTATCTCGCTATATGTTTTACCCCCCCTATACCACTGAAACCCCCTTTACGGTAACCTAACGACCATTTACTACTAATGGGCCGACAGAAGCACCAGGTTAACAACCCCCCCGCTTGCCCGCCCCGCCACCGGTTACCCTTTATGTCGCAAAAACTCACCCTCGAAACCCTGGAATCCTGGCTCTGGGAGTCCGCCAATATCATGCGCGGCTCCATCGACAGCTCCGACTTCAAGAACTACATCTTCGGCCTGATCTTCCTCAAGCGGCTGAACGATGTATTTGAGGAGCGTGTCGCCGCCATCATGGACGATGAAGACTGCACCCGTTCAGAGGCCATGGCGATTGAAGAGGAAGAAGGTGACTACTTTGTGCCGCTGAATGCCCGCTGGGATTACATTATTGAGCGCACCGAGAATATCGGCGAGGTGATCGACGAAGCCTTTGGTGATATTGAAGCCCGCAACAGCTACCTGGAAGGTGTGCTCACCGCCATTCAGTTTGGTGATAAAGCCAAGCTTGGCGATGATTTGCTGGCCCGTCTGCTGCGCCATTTCAACCGCTACAATCTGGGCAACCAGCACCTGTACAAGGCCGATATGCTGGGCGATGCCTACGAATACCTGATCAAACAGTTTGCCGACGATGCCGGTAAAAAAGGCGGCGAGTTTTATACCCCGAAGCCGGTCGTGCAGCTGCTGGTGAGGCTGCTGGACCCACAGCCCGGCCACACGGTGTACGACCCCACCTTTGGCAGCGGCGGTATGCTGGTGGAGAGCGCCCACCATGTGGCCGAACTGCCCGGCGGCCAGATCATGGGGCGGCCGAACGTGGCGCTCTACGGTCAGGAGCGCAACCTGGGCACCTGGGCCATCGGCAAGCTGAACCTCTACCTGCACAATATGAACGCCGACCTGCGCCGGGGTAATACCCTGGTGGAGCCGCTGCACCTGGAACAGGACAGTGTGCGTGTATTCGACCGGGTGATTGCCAACCCGCCGTTTTCCGCCAAACAGTGGTGGACGCCGCTGGAAGTCAACCTGAAAACCAAAGTAGGCAAAGACGGCAAAGAGAAAGAGGTGGCCCCCAACTACAAGAAAGAGGTCTACGACCGCTACGGACGCTTCGGTTACGGCATCCCGCCCCGTGGCTATGCCGACCTGGCCTTTGTCCAGCATATGCTGGCCAGCCTGAAAGACGATGGTCGTATGGCGGTGGTACTGCCCCACGGCGTGCTGTTCCGTGGTGGTGAGGAGGGCAAGATTCGCCAGGGGCTGCTGAAAGGCACCAGCGAACAGCCTGGTGATCGGATTGAGGCAGTGATTGGCCTGCCGGAGGCGCTGTTCTATAACACCGGTATTCCTGCCTGTGTGTTGGTTATCAATAAGCAGAAGCCCGCCAACCTGAAGGACAAGGTGATCTTTATTGATGCCAGCGGTGAGTTTGCCGAGGGCAAGAACCAGAATAGTTTGCGGGTGCAGGATATTGACCGTATTGATGAGGCGCATAGTGCTGCTTTTCATAATGGTGTGGAGGAGGAGAAATATTGTCGTCTGGTGTCGATGGGTGAGATTGCTGGTAATGATTACAACTTGAATATTGCGCGGTATATCGATACTTCGGTGGCGGAGGTGCCGGTGGATATTGGTGCGGTGCTGGGTCAGTTGGCAGTTATCAGTGGGCAGTTGGCAGAGGTTGATGTGGAGTTGGATGGGTATTTGGCTGAGTTGGGGCTTTTGGCTACGGCGGATATGGAGCTGGTGTCATGACAGTGAACCGTCTCTCAAGCAAACCCATAGATTTCGTAGTGCAAGACTGGGACGTGGTACCGATTCGCACCTTTGTGAAAGAATTAATCTCTGGCACCAGTGTAAACTCCGAAAACCGACAAAAGTCTCAGAATGAAAAGGGTGTGTTAAAAACCAGTGCTGTCGGTCACGGCAGATTTTACGCAGGCGAACATAAAGCTGTTCTTATTGACGAGGAAGGGCGGTTAAAAAATTCCGTAATTGCAAGTCGTATAATCATTAGCAGAATGAATACACCGAATCTGGTGGGTGAATCAGGCTATGTGGATGCGACCTACTCAGATTTGTTTCTCCCAGATCGCCTTTGGATGACCGAACCCTCAGAAGTTAAACACTGCACCAAGTGGTTAGCTTATTGCCTGCAATTCCCGCCAATTAAACAGACGATACAGGCATCAGCATCAGGTACAAGCAATTCGATGAAAAATATCTCAAAAGATAATTTTTTATCGACTGAAGTACCTATGCCCCCACTCCCCGAACAGAAAAAAATCGCCCGCATCCTGTCGTCCGTCGATAGCAAGCTGGCCCTGATCGACCAGCAGATCACCACCACCCAAACCCTGAAAAAGGGGTTGATGCAGAAGCTGTTTACCCAGGGTGTCGGCACCCAGGATACTGATGGCCGGTGGCAGCCGCATACCGAGTTTCAGGAAACGGAGATGAAACTTGTAGAGAATGGTCTGATTAGTAAGACAGCCAGCAGAATCCCTGATGGCTGGAAACCCCTTAAATTGGGAGATATTTTCAGCGTTAAAAGCGGTGATTTCCTGCCCAAGAATAAAATGGAGCCAGGAACTGTGCCAGTTTACGGTGGAAATGGTATTTCCGGTTATCATGCCCAAGCTAACACTCAAGGACCAAAGCTAATTATTGGTAGGGTTGGTGCGTATTGCGGAGCGGTTTATTTGTCAGGAAGCAATTCTTGGATCACTGATAATGCGCTTTTTATCAATGAAAAACATCAATCATTCGATGATAAGTTTGGACTCTTCCTTTTGGAGCACTTAAATTTGAATTCCTATGCGGCCCAGAGTGCCCAACCACTTATATCCGGTAAGTTATTATTGGAAATTAAAGCAAATCTTCCCCCTCTTCCCGAACAACAAGAAATCGCCCGCATCCTCTCAACCGTTGACCGCAAACTGGATCACCTGCAAACCCAAAAAACCCAAACCCAACACCTAAAAAAAGGCCTGATGCAAAAGCTCCTGACCGGCCAAATCCGCGTACAGCCGGACCCGCAGGATAACTAATCATGGATAACCCGGAACTTGAAGGCGTGGAAAAACCCGCCATTGCCTGGCTGGTCAAACTCGGTTACACCCATCTCAGCGGTGCCGAGGTGGGCCGCCAGCAGGCCCACCGTCACATGGCACCCATTCTGGAGGATGTGCTGGCTGAACAGTTGCTGCGCCTTAACCCGTGGTTGGCGGCGCTGCAAAAAGAGAGCGGCAACAGCTCCACCGCCACCGTCCTGCGGGAGCTGCGCAAATTCTGGCAGGAGAACCTGTTGGAAGCGAACCAGAATGCCTGGGCGTCGGTGATTCATGGCAGCAATATCCAACTCAAGGATGCCCGTGGCCGCGCCCACAGCGTCCGCTTTATGGACCAGAGCAACCCCACCGCCAACCGCTTCCATGTGGTGGATCAGTACATTGGCAGCAACAGCGAGGGCGATGAGTTCCGGCCGGATCTGCTGCTGTTTATCAACGGTCTGCCTCTGGCAATGATTGAGTGCAAGGCCAGCCATATCAAATTGAGCAAGGGCATTAACCAGCTGCTCGCCTATCAGAACAGCCACCCGCGCCACTTTGTCTTTAACCAGGTCTGTGCGGCCATTAACCGTGGTCAGGCCCGTTACGGGGCCATCTACACGCCAGAAGCCTTCTACTTTCGCTACCGGCTGGACGACGCCGAAGAAGCCATCGTACAACAACTGCTTAGCAAAGAACCCAGCGAACAGGATCGTCTGCTGTGGGCGCTGTTTGAGCCGACCCGCTTTGTGGAGCTGGTCTGCCAGTTTGTGCTGTTTGAAGTGGAAGATGGTCGCACCATTAAAAAGCTGCCCCGTTACCAGCAGTGGCGGGCGGTACGCAAGACGCTGGCACGGCTCACCAAAGCTGACGGCAACGGTGTGGTTGGTGGTGATGGCACCGGCGGCGTGGTCTGGCACACCCAGGGCAGCGGCAAGTCGCTGACCATGGCTTATCTGGCCCGCTACCTGCGGGCTGAAAGTGTTGGCCTGAATAACCCCAGCATTCTGGTGTTAACCGACCGCACCGACCTGGACCGGCAGATTTTCAACACCTTCACCAATATCGGCCTGCACCCCCTCAAGGCACCGTCGGTGGCGGGGTTACAGCAGATACTGGGCAACGACTACGGCAGCATTTTCACCAGCACCGTGCAGAAGTTTCAGGAGCACGATGGCAAACCCATCAAAGCTGCCCGGCACGACCCGGAAGAAGACAGTGCCGACCACAAAACCCGTATCCGCCGGGTAGAAGACGGTGGCGACTATTTTATCTGTGAAGACAGCAACACTAACTTCGGCCAACTGGACAACACCGGCACACCTCTGCCACCGCTCTGGCAGGAGATCAGCCGGGAAAAGGTCGATTTTCTGGTGCTCTCCACCAAGCCCAACTTTTATGTGTTGGTGGATGAAGCACACCGCAGTCAGTACGGCTTTCTGGCGGCGTTTATGCGGGCCAGCCTGCCCAATGCCAGGTTTATCGCCTTCACCGGCACCCCCATTGCCAAACACGACAAAGACACCCTGCGGGAGTTCGGTGCCGGGGACTATATCGACACCTACCGCCTTGACGAAGCCGTGGCCGATGGTGCCACCCTGCCCATCAAATACCAGGAGGGCATGACCGAGCTGACCACCGATGCCCAGCTCGATAGCGCCTTTACCGACACCTTCGGGCAGGAGGACGAAGGTCGGCAAGCGAAACTGAAACAGTCACTGTTGAAGAAACGACGCACGGCAAGTGATCGTATCGAGGCCAATACCCGGCATCTGGTTGATCATTTTCTGTCGTCGGTGAAAGCCCGGGGGTTCAAGGGCTTGCTGGTGTGCAACGGCCGGGAGATGGCGGTGCGTTATAAAGACACCCTCGACCGGCTTATGGCGCAACGGGCCGCCAATGGCCAGGAGACTTTCGAGAGCCGGGTGGTGATCTCCCTGGGCAATATCACCGAAAGCCGCACCGGTGCCGATCAGGTGCAGGAAGCCGCTGGCCAATACCAACTGGATAAGGAATTGTCCTTAAATAATTCCGACATTTTAAACTCGGTCTCCGTTCATCCTGAGCGCCCTTCGACTCCGCTCAGGATGAACGGTCGAAGGGTGACTGGCACGATAATCGAGGCCGGAGTACACGCCCTTCGACAGGCTCAGGACGAACGGAGTTTCGAGGCTCAGAAATGTCGGAATTATTTCGGGCCAATTCCTAAAAAGCCGCTGCAAACCATCGAGGAGCGCATCAAGGCAGAGCGCAATGCCGGTCAGGTGCCGGTGGCGGTACCCAGCGATGAGATTCCCGCGCTGGTCAACAACCTGTTCAAGAAACCCTACGGCGATGAAAGCCAGAATGACAGCAATGCGCCCGATGGCCAGGGCATCCGGTTTTGCAATATTGGCCTGCTGATCGTCTCCGATATGCTGCTGACCGGCTGGGATGCGCCCATTGTCAGCACCCTGTACCTGGACAAACCCCTCAAAGAGCACACCCTGCTACAGGCCATCGCCCGGGTGAACCGCACCCGTAAAGGCAAGAATGCCGGGTACATTGTCGACTATTACGGCGTCGTCGAGTATCTGGACGATGCCCTGAAAATCTACAGCGGCGACGTGCAACCGGAGCAAATCTGGACCGATATCAACAGCGAGCTGCCAAAGCTCGAAGCAGCGCTGCAAAAGGTGCTGGACCTGTTGCCGAAAAAGCATGATCCGATCCACCAGCCGGAACTCTTCAAAAACGACGCGGAGCAATACCTTGACCCGGACGTACGACTGGATGTGGTGGATGACTTCCTCGCAGCCTTCAAGGCGTTTAATGCCCGCCTCGATACCGTACTCCCCGATCAACGGGGTGCCCGCTACAAACCGTTCTTTCAGGTGCTGGCAGCGATCAAGGATGCGGTGCGCCAAAGCCTGCCCGATGACGCTTACCAGCAGCCACTGAGCCAACTGGAGTCGGCCCTGCTGCAACAACTGCTGGATGATTACATCGCCACCGATGAGGTTCGCAGCCTGATCGGGCGAGAAGTCTCCATTCTGGATGCCGGTGATATGGAGCGCCTGCGCAAGCTCAAGGCCGCAGGCAGTCAGGCGCTGGTGATGAAGAACCAGCTTAAGCACACCATTGCCGTGGGCATGCGCAAGAACCCCGGCTTCTTCGGAAAATTGCAGGAGGCACTGGAGCAACTGCTGGCGGACGAAAAAGCCAACCGCATTGAGCAGGCTGCGTTTTTGCTGCAACTGGAGCTGTTCTGCCAGCAGGTGCGGGAGAAAGCAGCGGGCGGTCAGCAGGCCGGGTTCAATACCCCGGCCAAGGTGGCGGTTTTTGACTATCTGCGCAGCCAACTGAACGACGATGGTGAAACCGCTGCCGTGTGGACACAAGCGCTGTTTGCCGATCAGGAAATCAGCCAGACCATCGCCAGCCCGGTATGGCAGGAGAAAACGGAGATTCACAAACCACTGCAAACCTGTATTCGCAAACAGCTGCGAACCCTGGCCGGCTGGGATATGACCGTGGCTCGTCAGCACGCCACCGAACTGCTACATATATTGCTGAACAACTGACAGGACGCCCACCACCATGCCGCTGATTGCTTACGGGACAACCACCATCGAGTGGATTTTTCAGGCCGAACCGGGGCTGAAGCGGCACTACATCACCGTCGAGCGCGGTCGGCCGGTGTTGTTGCGAGGCAGAGCCATTCCTGAAGCCGAACAGCGGCAGTTAATCCGCCAGCGGGCCCGCTGGATTCGGGAACGATTGAAGGAAGTGAACCAGCCTTGCAAGGAGATGTACGTCACCGGCAGCCGGATTCTCTACCGGGGCAAAACCTGGTACTGCCAGGTGCAACCCGCTGCGGAACTGAGCAAGCCGGTGATCCGCTTCAGTAACAGCCGTTTCTTTATTCAGTCGCCCCAGGGGTACAGCATTTCCCGCAAAGCCCTGAAACCGGCGCTTGAGGGGTTTTATCGTGATAAAGCCAAAGAGAAACTGATGCCCCGCATTCGTCACTGGCAACGGGCAACGGGTTTGCAGGCGGTCTCGGCCCGGCTGTTCAAGTTCAAAGGCCGGTGGGCCAGTTGTTCCGATGATAATATCCTTGAGTTTCACCCCCGCTGTATGGAGTTGTCTCCGTCAGTGTTGGATTACGTCATTGTCCATGAACTGTGCCATACGGTGGAAAAGAGCCATAATCCGGCATTCTGGCTACTGGTGGAAAAACATTACCCACACTGGCAGCGGTGCCATGGGGAGATTGAGCGGTTGGGGGTGGAGGTTTAAACAACCCCTCACTGCTACGACAACTGAATTGTGCGCTCAATTTTAACTGCCGATTTATTCTCACAATCCTGCTTGTTAATTTCAAAGCCGCCAATCATCAATCCTTCACGGCCAAAGTATGAAAAAGCAAAAGTACCACCAGCATCCATAACTCTATTGATATCTGCATCTCTGCAAACCTTAAGGCGAACACTGGTAAGCAAATCTCCATACAGCCAATCAGGGTCAATTTCAGCCGCTTTGTAGTTAACAAACGTATGACAATAAATGAATTTTGCAGCAGGTACTGCCTTTATCCGGTCTGACCGTGTTTCTTTATTGATCATCACAGGAAGACCAATGACAGCATGGATAGACAGACCAACAGTCCTGTTTCAGCGTCTTGAACAACTACCCTGACTAATCACCAATAGCATGACATCCGTGCTATCATGTCAAAATGATCATTTCTTTCAGAGATAAGGCCACTGAGGATTTGTTTAACGGCATCGCGTCCCGTCATGCTCGTAAAGCCTGTCCTCAGTCACTGTTACGTCTTGTTCGCCGCAAGCTGGATCAGCTTGATTCGGCGGTATCGCTTGATGACCTGAAAGTGCCGCCAGGCAATCGGCTGGAGGCATTGACCGGGGATCGCAAAGGCCAATACAGCATCCGGCTTAACGATCAATACCGGATTTGTTTTGTCTGGAGCGACTCTGGTCCGGCTGATGTTGAAATCACGGATTACCATTAGGAGGCTATGATGACGCGTATTCCAACCAACCGAGCGCCCACTCATCCTGGCGAAATGTTGCGGGAGGAGTTTCTACTGCCAATGAACATCACCCAGCAAGAGCTTGCTGCTGCGATTCATGTCCCTTATCAGCGGGTTAATGAGCTAGTCAATGGCAAACGGGGGCTTACCCCGAGTACAGCCCTGCGCCTTGCCCGTTTTTTTGGCATGTCCGCAGACTTCTGGCTAAACCTCCAGCAACGATGGGATCTGTTCAAAGTACAGCAGGCTGAGCAGGATGATATTGAGCGTATAGAACCCGTCCAACAACAAAAGCAGGCCTGAACTTTTCGTCTTTATACCAGAGAACTACTAAAGATTACTGTTCGATAGTACGATGAAAGACTAACAAACCTCATGGAAAGAGATAATGAAAATAACAGAGAGAACCGAAGCCGCCAGAGGAGTCTACGCGGAAACTTTGCAGTCGCACAAAGGCCCTATGAAAAAAATGAAGGCTCTGGCCAGTGCTGCGAATTGCTTCTTCAACCGTCGGAAAGTACAAAACTGGCAAAAATCGAATACAACCACTATTTCTCAGGCTCCCACAGCTCAGGAGCCAGAAGCGCTGGTAAAGACAAACATCAAAGAGCGCACCGCAGCCCCTTCAGATATGCAGGCTGAATTAAAATCGGTATTGGCAAAAAGAGCGTTAACCGGGGAATCGCAGGGCAGTGACAGCGAGTTCGAGGCTGAATATGATTCTGCCGGTACAAAAGAAGACAATCAGGAAGCGTCTGTTACGGAACCAGAGAAAATAACGAAACAGCCTGAATCCGCAGACGACAAACTTATACCCGGCGGGGTGGAAAGGCTTAATCACCAGGCTGCGCATGACAAAATTAAAGTTCGCCCGCAAAAGCGCAGACCCCCTACCCGCAATCCCGGCCGTCACTGATGGACAAAAGGCAGGGCTTTAAATTATGAGCATTGATAGAAGAAAAATAACGTTAAGCCCCATAGGCAGCACAAAAGAGAGCAACAAAAACAGCACCTGAACGAACAACAAAGGCAGCGCCAAAGGGTGCAAGAAGGCTGCTTAGTAAAAAATCCCGTTTACGCAGAGCACTGAAGGACTCACCGAAGGGTGTTCCATAAATAAGGAACTTTAACAGGATGAAGTGGTCTTAACCTATAATTCAATAATCCAATGAACATATTTAACCCAGACCCAAATAATATTTCTGGAATTTCCTATTTTCAGGAGTTGCCGGGAAATTACTTACCAACAACTGTAGCTTCAGGTTCACACTTGGTCTGGCATGGGAATTGTGCAAAATCCATCAAATCTGGAAGGTGACAACATCTATCTTGATATAAATATTGATTGGACTGGCTCAGGCAGCAACTTTTATAATAAAAGTTGAATGGAAGCAGCAATTCAATTATTAGATAATTCACTAGATATATTTACTTTTTCTATTCAATCCTGCGCATCAACTACAAACAGCCCGCGATTCAATCTTGCACCCATATCCAACCACTCTCTTATTAAATAAGGTCTGTCATCCTCATTTATTGTCCTGAGTAATCCATCGTTCAGCTCAGCTTGTATATCAAAACAAACCTCCGCACCCAGTTCGAGGAGACATCTAGCAGAATCAGGACGATTATTAAGGATTTTTGTTAGGAGCATTGTATTAAGATCAGCCTGACTGTAAGGGTTGTTTGCACCGCAACTCACCCATTCTTTTACACCATGGGGATTATTACCTTCCGCATAACTCCGGGCGGCAAGATTTATAAATTGATTGGTTTTATCGGTTTTTTTGGCACCCAGTTCCAGCCAATGCTTAAATTGCACAATGCTATTTTCCTGGGCAACTCTTTCCAGATTTGAATCAAGAATTGTTTGAAATTCAGGTTTAATATCCGCACCAGCTTGTTTTAAAAAGATAACTTCTGTCGAGTCAGGTCTATCTTCATGAAGCTTACTGGCCAGAAGATCGTCAAGTTGTTGCTGAAGATTTTCTATGGTGGCCCCCATTGCCACACAATCTTTTACGTCAGATACATCTTTTTGCTTCAGGGATTGTTTTAACCATTCATTTAATTTCAGTTGAACGTTAGTATCTATCGAAGCTCCCAGATCGCACCATTCTTTCGCTTTATCCACTGTAGTAGCTGTTTTTAAACCTTCATTAAGTTTCTGCTGAAGGTCGGGTATCATTGCCCCCAGAGACAACCAGCCTCCGGCAAAAACGGGCTCATTACTCTTTATCATTCTTTCCAAGCCTGAATTCAGTTTATTTGTGACTTTAGCATCTATTTTCGCCCCAATATCCAGCCATACTTTCGCATGAAATGGATTTGGATTATCTTTAGCAAACTCTCGATTCAAACCGCCATTTATTTTGCGTTGAATATCATAACCATACAACCCTGAAGTATTGAGAACCACTTTTAATACACCCGGCAACTCCAGGTCTTCTATTAGAGGAACAGGAACATATTGACAGTTAGTCATAGTATCGAACTTTTTATTAACATAACTGATTGAATATTCCTCAAGCGATTTAACATGTATTTTTTCTAATTCATCAACAAGATATTTAGATAATTCCGGAGTTATATCATCAGAATCCTTGCTTAACTCTTTATACAATATTCCCTGAATACATTCTCGATAAGCTATATTACCAAGCATTATTGCCACCCTGTCATATTAATTTTTGCGTAATAATTGATATATAATTTCATTTGGTTAACTACTTAAAGCTGCTTTCACATAAAGCCAACCAACCAGTTATATTTTTACCAGAAGCCCGGATAAGGTATTTGCCAGAAAACCGGTAAATACCTTTTCCAGTCAGCTATAAAAACTTTTGTGAGTGAAATCTTAAGTGATCCTCAATAAACGTGGCAATAAAATGATAGGAATGATCATATCCCTCCTGCATTCTTATGGTCATTGGATACCCTTTGTCTGCAACTGCTTTTTTTAATGCATCCAGGTGCAACTGTTCGTGCAAAAAGGTATCACTGCTGCCCTGATCCACCAGTGTTGGAACTGCTACAGGTGATCTTTTCAACAGCTCACAGGCATCATAGTGTTTCCATTGCTCGCGATCATTACCAAGATAGCCCATAAATGCTTTTTGTCCCCATGGCGCATTGACCGGATTGCAGATCGGACTGAAAGCAGACACCGATGAGTAACGATCAGGGTTTCGCAAAGCAATCACCAGTGCACCATGCCCCCCCATGGAATGGCCGGCAATACTCCGTTTATCATTTACAGGAAAGTGCTGTTCAATGAGTTCTGGCAGCTCAGAAACCACATAATCATACATTTGATAGTGCTGACGCCATGGCTGCCGGGTAGCATTCACATAAAACCCGGCACCAAGCCCGAAGTCGTAGGCAGCGTCAGGATCATCTGGAACGTCATCCCCCCTGGGGCTGGTATCCGGTGCAACAATCGCAATGCCCAACTCTGAAGCTACCCGCTGGGCTCCCGACTTCTGCATAAAATTCTCATCGGTACAGGTCAGCCCGGACAACCAGTACAGAACGGGCACCGTTTTGCTCTGGCTTTCAGGAGGCATGTAGATGGCAAAACGCATGTTGCAGTTAAGGGTTCGTGACTCATGGGTGTACTGTTTATGCCAGCCACCAAACAGCTTATTACTGCTGATATTCTCCAAAGACATAGACCTTGCTCAATACGGGACAGGCCTTACTGAAAAAACCGTAAAGCCCCGGTGAAAAAAATAACCGATGGTGCAGTTATTGCCGGTAATGGATCACAGAGCGAATACTCTCTCCCTGATGCATCAGATCAAACGCCCTGTTAATCTCCTCCAATGCCATGGTATGGGTGATAAAATCGTCGAGTCTGAATTCACCCGCTAAATATTGCTCGACAATGCCCGGTAGCTCAGAACGGCCTTTCACCCCTCCAAATGCGGATCCACGCCATACACGCCCGGTCACCAGCTGGAATGGGCGGGTGGCTATTTCCTGGCCAGCACCGGCAACGCCGATGATAACCGACTCCCCCCAGCCTTTGTGACAGCACTCAAGTGCAGAACGCATGACGTTAACATTCCCGATACACTCAAAGGAAAAGTCAACACCACCATCGGTCATCTCGACGATCACATCCTGAATCGGTTTATCAACCAATGTTGAATTGACACAGTCAGTGGCTCCCAGCTTTCTGGCCAGTTCAAATTTTTTCTCATTAATATCAATCCCGATAATCCTGCCAGCACCGGCCATTCTGGCACCAATGATGGCCGATAGACCAATACCGCCAAGACCAAAGACTGCAACGGTGTCCCCGGGCTGTACCTTTGCGGTCTTTAATACGGCCCCCATACCGGTAGTGACTCCACAACCCAGCAGACAGACTTCTTCCAGCGGTGCATCAGGGCTGACTTTTGCCAGTGAAATCTCGGGTAACACGGTATACTCGGAAAATGTCGAACACCCCATGTAGTGATAAATGGGCTGACCATCCTTATAAAATCGGGTCGTACCGTCGGGCATCAGCCCCTTTCCCTGGGTTTCACGTATTTTCTGGCAGAGGTTGGTTTTACCTGAACGGCAAAATTTACACTCACCACACTCCGGTGTGTAGAGTGGAATGACATGATCACCAACAGCAACGCTGGTCACGCCCTCCCCCACCTGTTCGACAATCCCGCCACCCTCATGACCAAGAATGGCAGGAAATACCCCCTCCGGGTCATCACCGGACAAGGTAAAGGCATCGGTATGGCAAACACCTGTAGCAACGATGCGAACCAGCACCTCGCCAGCCTTTGGCAACATCACATCAACCTCTTCGATCGACAACGGTTGGCCTGCCCCCCAGGCAATGGCCGCTTTTGATTTAATAAATTGATCTGACATTACTATTTCCCAATATCGCTTATTGTTAGGCCACTGCCGAAAACCGTAGCTGAAACCAACAGTGTAACAATGGCAGGAGACGCTGCAAGGGGAGATCAGGATAACGGCTACGGCGGCTCAGGGTGAGCATATCATTATGCTCGCCTGACTGGATAATCGAGTGCTTGTACTTGCCTGCAGGAAGATGACCACAAAGACTATGGCTACTCTCTACCTGATAACAGGAAAACCATCAGGACAATTTTTTCTGCTTCTTATTAATGACAAAGGCCACCTTTCGGTGGCCTCCGGGACGTTGAATCCAAACTCAATTCATTACTGATTATCAAGCAGGATCTTTACCTTACCTCTCTCCTTCAGACTGGCAAGGTACTCATCAAACATTACGCGCCCATTGCCTGCTGCAATAAACTGACCCAGCCCTTTGAGCTGCTCAGGATTTGCTACTGCTTCACCGGGGTAGATGGCGCTCAGGCCAACCACTGCATAATCACCATTTGCCAAAGTGACTGAACGATAGGCGACACTGTTTCCGGGATGAGGCATTTTAAAGGCTTCCTGCAGGAGCTGTGCAGGCACACCGGGCATATTCCTGCTGGTTGCAGGACTCTCAACCACGTCCAGCTTCTGCTCATCAGCCAGCACGTTCAGCGCTGTTCCGGACTGCAGGGTCGTTACCATCTGTTCTGCACGGCTGGCCAGCTGTTCCCGGGCGCGGCTGTTCTTCAGGGCATTAACGATGGTTTCCTGCACATCAGCAAGGGGTATAAGCTCAGGTTTTTTGTGCTCCTTAACCCGGACCACAACAGCCTGTTCCGGAGTAATCTCAATCAGCTCACTATTGGCACCGAGATCCAATACATCTTCGCTGAAAGCCGCTGCTGATACGCGGGGATCGGCGGCAATACCCGATTCAGCACCCTTTCGACCAAAGGGCTCACTGGTCAATACGGTCAGGCCCAGCTGCTCTGCTGGCTGAGCCAGGTCAGAAGCCTCAAAGCTGATATCCGCGAGCTGCCTGGATTGTTCAATGAACAGGGAGTCAACTTCATTCTGCTTGAGTGCCACTTCAATATCTGCGCGCATCTCATTCAGCGATGGCACATCCGCTTTATCACGGGAAGTCACTTTCAGGATCTGTATACCGAAATCCGTTTCAATAGGCTCAGAAACCTGGCCAACGTTCAAACCTGCAACGGTATTGTCAAAAGCATCGCCAAAGAAGCCCGGCTCAACAGCCCCCAGATTACCGCCGTTCTCAGCGGTCATCGGATCATCAGAATAGGACCTGGCTAACTCGGCAAAATCGGTTCCGGCTTGCAGTTTGGCAACCACTTCATTGGCCCGTGCTTTCGCTTCATCAAGGGTGCGATCTTCACCGGTCTGAATCAAGATAACGGAAACATGGGCATTATTGCCAGACTGTTGCTGCAACTGTTCGACACGGTACTGGTATTCAGCTTCAATATCTTCAGCAGAGACGTCGATACCCCTGGCAATATCTGCCTTGTTCAGAACCACGTAGTTTACGACAACCTGCTCAGGCGTCATGAACTGATTCGAGTTGGCCTGGTAGTAAGTGCTGATCTCTTCTTCGGAAGGCGTAATGGCCTGACGAACCGGTTCCGCCGACAGCATAACCCAGGCGAGGTCACGGGTCTGACCTTCAAGACTCTGCAGTCGTTTAAGTTCTTCTGCAGTCACAAATTCGGTATTGGCAACCCCGGCGCGTAATTGCTGCAAGAGTGTTTCTTCGCGGATGGCGTCGCGGAACTGCAATGGTGTCATACCATAACTGCGAACCATCATCTGAAAACGGTCGGCATCAAAGCGGCCATTTTGCTGAAACTGCGGCATGGATACGATCAGCTTATCAATCTCGGCTTTGCCAATATCCATTTTCTGATCTTCAGCGTTTTGCAGTAACAACTGACGATCAATCAGGGCTTCAAGAACCGAGCTTTGCAGTAACTGATCGTCCAGCATGGCAGGATCAAACTGACCGCCCATTTGCTGAATCAAAACCCGCCGCTGCTGGTCAACAGCCTGAGCCAACTCTGCCCGGGTTATATCCTTACCATTGACTGACGCCACTTCCGGGTTGTTTGGATTGGGCGCAAGCGTTTCCAGACCAGTAATGGCCATCATAAAAGCGATGATGCCGACGACAACAAATGTCACCCAACTCTTCGCTTTGTCCCTCATCGATTGCAGCATAATAACCTCAGGTACCAGGGCCGCTGAGACAGCAGAGCATATCCCTTGTTCTTCTCACCCAGCCTGATGAAGACCAGGTTTAAAAAAAAAAGCGCATCATCGGATGCGCTTTCTGGTGAACCGGCAGACAACTCCCCTGGAATAATTCATGTGGAACCCTGCCTTGCCCACCTGATGAAATAGAACCGATTAAAGCACTATAACAGTGAACCGTACCAGATCAGTTCACGGCATCCTTAAGAGCCTTACCAGCTTTGAAGCTTGGAATTCTGGCAGCGGCGATTTCAATCGGCTCACCAGTCTGTGGGTTACGGCCGGTACGAGCGGCACGCTCTTTCACAGAAAATGTGCCAAAACCTACCAGAACAACCTGCTCACCATTTTTCAGTGCACCAGTGACAGAGTTAATCACGGCGTCCAGGGCTCGACCAGCGGCAGCCTTAGAAATGTCTGCAGATGCAGCGATAGCATCAATAAGCTCGGACTTGTTCACTCTATTCCCCTTCTAAGTAGGATGCGTTTTCAATCATTAACAGAGGATAGACACAGAAAGCGTGCTGGCAACTGAGTAATTTACCGGTCTTCTGTCATCTACCCTATCAGGTGCGACCGATATGCTGCTGCATTTTCCAGTGAAAAACAAGCACCATACATGCACCTTCGTCATTAATAGCCTGCCAACCAGCCAATTTGATCTAAAACCACTGAAAATAATCACCAGAATCCATTATGCCAATGGCAACCATCGAACACTGACAGCGAACGATAACACCGGGGCAGTATGAAGTCTGATAATCTGCCGTCAAGCAAATTGTCTGACTGGATTCAAGAAGTCTGGCGGGAAACCCGCTTCCCCCGGAGCTACTGAAGACAGTAGTCCGAAGGCTCATCAAATCGGGGAAGCAGAGTCATTCCTGCGTTTCTTGTCTGGAGGGTCATAGGAAAGCAAATCACCGGTTACAGTCTGTACCTGTCCGGTCATTCCGGTAAAAGAAGTCTACTTTTATCCGCATTAGCATACAGTTGTCTGACAGTTGAGCTGACAACCTGACTCTATGGCTTCGACCTGGCCCGGATATTTCATAAACATGCTCCCGCTCTCACTTGTCCGTTGCCGCTCTAAGGGAGTTTTGTTCAGTCGACCGTACTCCCCGGTACGGCGCTCCCTCACAAAATCCCTTAGAGCGACAAAGTCCTCGGCTTTGGCATCCTGCGTCGCCCTATCTCCCACATCCATGTGGTCGTGCGCGAGAATCGGGGCAGTTTATGAAAAATCCGGGCTAACTCCTGATCCGAAGTAGCGGCAATTTATACCAATCGTCCGGCCGTCATGTCAACTGAAGAATCCACCGGAAAGCCCCGTCATTACTGAACGACCGCCCAATACAGGGCGGTCTTCACCTTCAACGGTCAGTGGGTATTGACACGTTCATCGCTTTTCTGCCCGGTTTTCTGCTCGGAATCGGCAACTTCCAGTGCTTTTTCTGGCAGGGCTTCGGGCATATACGACAGCGCTACTTCCAGAACTTCATCAATCCACTGAACCGGAATAATCTCCAGGTCATCCTTGATATTGTCAGGGATCTCTTTCAGGTCGCGACGGTTCTCTTCAGGAATCAGCACCTTCTTGATACCACCACGATGAGCTGCCAGAAGTTTCTCTTTCAGACCTCCGATGGCAAGGACCTGTCCCCGGAGGGTGATCTCACCGGTCATGGCAACATCTGCCCGAACCGGAATCCCGGTCAGAATGGACACAAGGGCGGTACACATACCGATACCCGCACTTGGGCCATCTTTTGGCGTCGCGCCTTCAGGAACGTGAATGTGCAGATCGTTCTTCTGATGAAAATCAGGCTCAATACCCATGGCGGCTGCCCGGGAGCGAACCACCGTCAATGCCGCCTGGATTGACTCCTGCATCACATCACCCAGGGAGCCGGTTTTGATAATCTGCCCTTTGCCGGGAACCGCTACCGACTCAATGGTCAGCAACTCACCGCCAACCGATGTCCAGGCCAGGCCGGTTACCTGACCGATCTGATCCTGATCTTCAGCCCGTCCATAGGTGAACTTGCGAACCCCCAGGAAGTCTTCAAGCACTTCCGTGGTAACGGCGCTCTTGCGGTCCTTTTCAGACAGCGCTTCCTGTTTTACCGCCCGGCGACAGACCTTGGCAATTTCCCGCTCAAGTCCACGGACACCGGCTTCTTTGGTGTAGTAGCGGATGATATCCAGCACTGCATCATCAGCAAAGGACAGCTCGCCCTTACGGAGGCCACTGCGCTTGATTTGCTTGGGCACCAGATAACGCTTGGCAATATTGAGTTTCTCATCCTCGGTGTAACCCGGAATGCGGATCACCTCCATACGGTCCAGCAACGGCCCGGGAATATCCATGGAGTTGGAGGTACAGACAAACATAACATCGGAAAGATCGTAATCCACTTCCAGATAGTGGTCATTGAATGAGTTGTTCTGCTCAGGGTCCAGCACCTCCAGCAACGCTGAAGCCGGATCACCACGCATATCAGAGCCCATTTTGTCGATTTCATCCAGCAGGATAAGCGGGTTTTTCACTTCAACCTTAGCCATCTTCTGGATCAGTTTACCCGGCATGGAGCCAATGTAAGTCCTGCGGTGACCGCGGATTTCCGCTTCATCACGAACGCCACCCAGCGCCATACGGACAAACTTGCGATTCGTCGCCCTGGCCAGTGACTCACCCAGTGACGTTTTACCAACCCCGGGAGGTCCCACCAGACAGAGCACAGGCCCCTTCAGTTTACGAACCCGCTTCTGCACGGCAAGATATTCAAGGATACGTTCCTTAACCTCTTCCAGCCCATAGTGATCAGCCTCAAGAATATCCTGGGCACGCTTCATATCATGGCGGACTTTGCTGCGCTTTTTCCAGGGAACACTGAGCATCCAGTCAATATAGCCCCTGACCACCGTCGCCTCTGCGGACATCGGCGACATCATTTTCAGTTTGGCCAGTTCCGCCAGGGTTTTCTCCCTGGCCTCCAGGGTCATCCCCGCCTGATCAATTTTCGCTTTCAGCTCTTCCAGCTCGTTGGGTGCATCGTCCATATCCCCCAACTCTTTCTGAATGGCTTTCATCTGCTCATTCAGGTAATACTCTCGCTGGCTGCGCTCCATCTGTTTCTTGACGCGACCACGGATTTTCTTTTCCACCTGCAGAAAATCCATCTCACCCTGCATAATACCAATCAGATACTCCAACCGGTCGCCCAGGTCGATGATCTCAAGCATCTTCTGCTTGTCTTCGATCTTCATGGGCATGTGTGCACTGATGGTATCCACCAGCTTGGCCGGGTCTTTGATACCGGATAATGAGCTAAGCACCTCATTCGGTACTTTCTTGCTCAATTGCACATACTGCTCAAACTGAGACATCACAGAACGAACCAGCAGCTCACCTTCCCGGTCGCTGATCTGCTCTGAAAGCTGCTCATGAACTTTCGCCTTAACCAGCCCATCGTCTTCATAGACCGAGTCAATCGTTACCCGGGTCTCACCTTCCACCAGAACCTTGACCGTTCCGTCTGGTAACTTCAGCAACTGCAGAATGCTGGCAACGGTGCCCACAGAAAACAGGTCTTCCACCTGAGGCTCATCGGTCTGGGCACTTTTCTGGGCTACCAGCAGAATTCTCTTGTCACCAGACATTGCCAGGTCCAGCGCCTGGATGGATTTTTCCCTGCCGACAAACAGCGGGATCACCATATGCGGGTAGACCACCACATCACGGAGGGGCAACAACGGCAATTCATAGTGCTCTGATGGTTGCAGGGTATCTTTATTATCCATAGCTCAGCCCCTATATGTTCAATATCAATAAAGCCTGCCGTCCACCAGCCCGCTGGCTGGCTGAAAACTGGAAAGTGAAAACCTGGCAGGCATTCAGGACACGATCTATTACGTGTTTGATCAATGGTCAGCCTACAGCAGAACTACCTGAAACACCGTCTCAGGCATCTGTAAAACCGGCCATGGTCTCTAAGATGGGGCTTTTCCGGCTAAATTACAATAGCCACGTATTTTCGTCTCCTGAAAACGGCTAAGGGACGCTTCATCAGGACTCAAGTCCGGGATAAAGAATCTTGTAACATCAAGAACTTGCAAAAGAACTTCGTTCAGGTAACATAACAGTCATTCGGAAGAGACGTCGCATCGACTCTTCAGGAGAGTCGGAGCGTAGCGCAGCCTGGTAGCGCACCACAATGGGGTTGTGGGGGTCGGAGGTTCAAATCCTCTCGCTCCGACCAAATTATTTTTACCTATCTCTCAGATTTACCTACTCCCTGTTTTACCCAAGCCTTCAAATCCCCCATCTTCTTCAGAAGATATCCATCTGATCGGTTTGAGCCTCAATCTTCAGCGGATGCCATCCGGGCAAGTCCTGAAAACTGTCATGAAAGCGCTTGGCCAGAAGAGGAACCTCGCGATTACTTGGGCTATGCATAAAAAAGCAGGGTTGTTTTCCTGCTGATATCCATTCCCTCAACTTGTGCTGCCAGGGTATAAGATACTCTTCATCACAGGTCATATCCCCCAGGCCAATAAAACGAATCATTGGAAAATGCCCGGTAGCAATTGCATGCACAGGAAGACGGGGCTTTTTAGCCTGAGTCAGATTTCAACCTTCTTGCGGCCTGCCAGGGCATGGGCCAGGGTACCACCATCCACAAACTCAAGCTCACCACCCAGGGGAACACCATGGGCAATGCGAGTGGCCGTCACCCCGAGGGTTTTCAACTCCTCAGCAATATAGTGCGCCGTGGCCTCACCTTCCACCGTCGGGTTGGTTGCCAGGATGACCTCTTCTACCTGATTATCAGCCACCGTTTTCAACAGGTGTTCAATGCCAATATCTTCTGGCCCGATACCATCAATAGGCGACAAATGCCCCATTAACACAAAGTAACGTCCTAAAAAGCCACCGGCCTGCTCAAAAGCCATAACATCCGAAGGATTCTCGACAATACACAACAGTTTTTCATCCCTGCCGGGATTGGCACAAATCTGACAGACAGGTTCTTCTGTCAGGGTACGGCAATGCCCGCATCGCCCCACCCCTTCGGCAGCCTGCCGGAGAGCAGACGACAAGCGCACAGCCCCGTCACGATCCCTTTCCAGCAGGTGCAACGCCATTCTCTGGGCCGAACGCGGCCCCACGCCTGGCAGACAGCGTAATGACTCCATCAATTCCCTGATCATGGGGCTGAACATAAACAAAACCTGATTAACAATGATATCGCTACCCGACACGCAGTAGCTCTAAGCAACATAGCAAGCGTGTCGGGCGTAAGGAGTTTAGAATGGCAGTTTTATACCGGCTGGAAGACCGAGCCCTGAGGTCAGCTCACCCATTTTTTCCTTGTTGTTCTCTTCTACTTTGCGAACCGCATCATTAATTGCTGCAGCCACCAGATCTTCCAACATCTCCTTATCTTCCGCAAATAGACTTGGATCGATCTCCACCTTACGAACATCATAACGACCGGTCATGATGACCTTAACCAGCCCGGCACCGGCTTCACCAGTGACTACTGCATTGGCCAACTCCTCCTGGAGTTTCTCCATATCTTCCTGCATTTTCTGGGCCTGCTTCATCAGATTGCCCATACCACCTTTAAACATATTGACCTCTGCACAAAAAACACCAAACAGGGACCACCGAAATTCACCGATAATCCCGCCCGGGCTTTTTACTTGATAATATTACCAACTGGTTGAATCGAATCATCCAGAACCATGGCCGAAAAGGTCTCAATCAACCCCTTTACCCTGGCATCGGAATAAATACTCTCTTTCGCTTCCTGGAGACGCTCGGCAATTTTCCGTTCGCGCCAGGCAGCAGGAGTTTCATTAACAATACGACCAGTGTCAATTGACAGTTTAACGGACTGTTCAAAATAATCACACAGCGCCTTTTCCACACGCTGACGATGGGTGTCGTTGTAGAGCGTGCTGCGCTGTTCATCAAGTCGCAACCGGACAGCACCCTGTTCACTGTCAACAAACTCACAATGGGAACCAATGGTGCCTGTCACCCCTCCCAGGGGAAGACCGCGAAAAACCTGAATCCAGCTCACAGCATCCATCTGCGTAAATGGCACCCGGTCTTCTTTTGCCGGTAATTCCACCACAGCCCTGACCGTGGTTTCAGGGGCAACAACCGATGGCAGACTCAGAGACTGGTGAGCAGAGGCATCCGCTACAGTAGCGATTTCCTGTGAATTGACTCCGGACGACCAGTGTGCCTGCATATCATCCAGAGCACTGTCACGCTCATCATAAACAGGCGACTCAAAGGCAGCCTGGTCATAAGCTGACAGTGGAACGACCTCGGGGACTGGCGGTGTATCTTCACTGACCACTGCCCGGGAGGCTATTTCCTCTGTTGGTGTCTCAGGTGGCTCATCAGCAATAACAGGAGGCTCAAAGGTATCCCTGTGACCACCGCTCTGGACCGAAGGGTTTTCGTGCTCAACTGTTTCCCGAGCAATTTCATGAATAACAGCAGGCGCATCAACTTGCTGGGTAGCAGGCTCAGGCTCCGGATCAGAAGCACCTTCTTCATCAGACGTGCTGTTGTGAGATGAAGAGCCTTCAGCTGATGAAAAGCTTTGCGCAGATGAAGAGGCGACACTGTTTGTCGGCGGCGCTGCAACCGCCATCACATCCTGTTTTGCACCAGAAATATCAAGCGGCCTGCCAGCCGCTGGCGCACCATCGGGCCGGAACGCCAGCATACGCAACAAGGCCATTTCAAAACCACCCCGGGGATCCGGTGCCAGGGGCAGATCTTTCTTGCCCACAAGACCAATCTGGTAATAAAGCTGCACATCCTCAGCCGTCATTGATGATGCCAGCGCTATAACCTGCTCACGATCACCCTGACTGTTATCAACGGCATCGGGCACAGCCTGGGCAATGGCCACCCGGTGCAGCAGGGACAACATATCATCCAGTACCGCCAGATAATCCGGCGAATGCTCTGCCAGGGATGACACCGAACCCAGGATATGGGCCGCATTGGCGGTCGACAGCGCCACCACCATCTTCATCACCTGCCCCTGGTTAATGGTACCCAGCATCGCCCCCACCTCAGCCTCACTGACTCGCCCGTTGCCAAAAGCAATGGCCTGATCCGTCAAACTGAGGGCATCACGCATACTGCCATCCGCAGCACGGGCCAGCTGCCACAGGGCCGCCACTTCGCAGGGGATCTGTTCCTGTCCGAGGATATTCTCCAGATGACCGACAATTCGCTCTGGCGTCATATTCTTCAGGCTGAACTGAAGACAGCGGGACAAAATAGTCACCGGCAACTTTTGAGGATCGGTGGTTGCCAGCAGGAATTTCACATGGGGAGGCGGCTCTTCCAGCGTTTTCAACAGCGCGTTAAAACTGTGCGCCGAGAGCATGTGCACCTCATCGATCAGGTACACCTTATAACGCCCACGGGTTGGCGCATACTGGACGTTATCCAACAGTTCCCGGGTATCTTCTACCTTGGTTCTGGAGGCCGCATCCACTTCAATCAGGTCCACAAACCGGCCATCATCAATCTCTTTACAGGCTGAACACTGGCCACAGGGGGTCGAGCTGACACCCTGCTCACAGTTCAGACACCTGGCAAAAATACGGGCAATGGTGGTCTTACCCACACCCCGGGTACCGGTAAACAGGTAGGCATGGTGGAGACGATCCTGATCCAGGGCATTAACCAGCGCCTGAAGAACATGGGACTGCCCTACCAGCTCTTTGAAAGAACGGGGTCGCCATTTGCGTGCAAGAACCTGATAGCTCATTGAGTAGCGTCAATACCTGAGATGGGAATTAAAGAGTATCTATGCTAACCAAGAAGCCTTGAAATTGCACGATCAGGAAGCTTTAGAGAAGTATTTGAAAGCGAGTTTGGGAGTGAGGAAAATCCGGAGAACCCGAAATGATGGAGGCGAACCCTGCCAGCCACACCCCGGCACATAACGTCACTACTACCGTTGCTCCCTTCCGGGCCTGGCGGGGTTCGTAGCTGATTATTGCGGGGGGACCGGCAAGGTCCACCATAAAGACCGGGGCATCGCGTCCCGATGCAGCGCATTCTGCATAAAACCCGACCTGACGTCAACTGCCAGCGCACATCTGGCCATCATTTTATTCACAATCAGGCCCGGTTTTTTCCGGCTGGTGAGCCCGGAAAAATATTATCATTGATTCACCAGCGCCAACACACCCAACACCGCAAACAACAACGCTGCCCCACGGTGAATCCATTGCAGTGGCAGCCTCTCTGCCAAATTCTCACCAAAGAAGACCACGGGCATATTGGCCAGCAGCATGCCCAGCGTAGTGCCGGCAATCACCATGATCGTGGCAGAATATTCAGCCGCCAGAAGCACAGTCGCGACCTGGGTCTTATCGCCCATTTCGGCCACAAAAAACAGAGCCAGTGTCGTTAGAAAAACACCATAACCCGCCATTGACCCATCATTGTCATCCAGCTTATCCGGGACCAGGGCCCATACAGCAACAGCAAAAAAGGAAGCGGCAATCAGATATTGAAGAATATCGGGGGAAATCCAGGCGACCACCCAACTGCCAAACCAGACGGCAACGGCATGGTTCAACAGAGTCGCCAGCAAAATAGCCAGAGAGATCAGCCAGGGAGCGCGAAACCGCAATGCCAGCATCAGCGAGAGCAGCTGGGTCTTGTCACCGATTTCAGCAAGAAAAACAACCAGTGCGGAAAGGGAAAAGGTTTCCATAACAAGTCCGGGCAGGCGATGAATGATTGGCTCTTGAACCGGATCGGAACCAGTATTGGCCAGACTCTACTGAACCGCAGTGTTGAACACAACAGACCGGAGAATACAGAAAACATTGTAAGCTGGTGCTGATATTGAACATAACCTGCGTATTACATTTCTTACAAACCAGGGGATAGCCGAAAGACTCCCTGCCTTTTGGGACCAGGTGAGCACAAGGAGCAGCTACGCATTTTTTTGCCGATGACGGTCAGTGGGTATTTGATTTAATACCCCGGGCTGTTCAGTTATTACCGTTGACATGTTGTTTATCAGTTCATGGAGGCCCTCAATTTTCTCGCTATTCATTGTGCATGTATGATTATTTTCGGTTTGGCTCCTGCATAATCGATCAAGCTTTTTATATAGCGCTTCGTCATTTCCTTTAATCAATTTTTTAAGATCAGTAATTGCATCCCGATTTTTTTTACATCCAAGAAAAGTAGCACATTGCCTCTCGGATAATCGTTCAAGCTTTTCCTTTAACTCTTTTTTTAACTCTTTGTTGCTTATCAGCAACAGTTTGGTTTCATAGTCGCGCCGGACAATATTGCGTTGCTCCATGGCCAGACCAATGGCTGAAGCTGTGCAAAATGAAACAAAACCGATAGGAACAGCTTTAGGGAGAGTCGATACCGCATAACATAAAAGTGAGCCAATCTGACCGCAAGAACATGAGATAATTAATACCTCTTCGTTCAAAAAGTAGTCTTTCAGATGGCAGGACGGCGCACCTGGGCATGATGTAGACTGCATTATTCAATTCCTGTTGACCAGTATGGGAAATAAGTTATTGCTGCCGGGTCAGCTCACATGAAAAACGAATTTCTGAAGAACAAATTCCAACTCATATTTTCTAGACTTTCTTTCCAAAAAAAAGTTCAACACGTATCGATTGAAAGGCCTATGATTCCCTGAAACACTTGTTTTTTCCTGACAGTCATTATTTGACAGGTATTTAATAATGTTTACCCCATCAGCA
Source organism: Endozoicomonas sp. ALB115 (assembly GCF_049310245.1). Classification (NCBI taxonomy): domain Bacteria; kingdom Pseudomonadati; phylum Pseudomonadota; class Gammaproteobacteria; order Oceanospirillales; family Endozoicomonadaceae; genus Endozoicomonas; species Endozoicomonas sp. ALB115. The sequence continues at coordinate 144,719 of NZ_JBLYZG010000005.1, forward strand.
ATTTCACCACCAATAGCAACCACACTGACAAATCAATTATCGAATGAATGTTCAAGAGAGTTTGATAGCAGCAAAACACAAGCAGTCAAGCCAGAAACCCAAGTAAAGATCAATGAAGGGACATATACGACAACACCTGAGAAAAAATGCCTTGATGATTATGGAATAACGGTAAATTATGAGGCCGAAGGAAGCCAGCTCGGTTTCAGGTATTTTAACTCGATAATCGGTTCCAGAACGGATCAGGAAAAACACAACCGATTCATGTCTGAATTGCGATCAATCAATGAAGTGGATGTGGATGCACTTAAATGTGTAGCAACAGAAAAGCACGATGGCATTAACACCACCATTAAAGTCGACAGGAATGGCAACGTTTGTTTATACAAAAGACTGACCAAGGTACATAACAAAAGTGATCCTTTGGCAGGGCTTATCGAGAAAAAGTACACTGAAGATATTTTTGCTGTTAATCGCTGGATGAATAAAAATAACATCGATACTGTCTTCCTCCGCTGTGAAATGGTGGGCTTTAATATTCAAAACAGACAGAATTACGGTTTGAGTCATCACTTGATTGCATTTGCCCTGGATATAGAGGGGGAACAACTCCCTTTCGATCAGTTCAGTCAGTTGTGGGATAAGGAAATTCGTCCTCCAAACATGCATAAGGTCAATGTGCTGGCAGAAGGAACATTCAAAGAACTCTGTAATTTCAAGGTTAATCATGTTCCCGGAACATCGGCTGCGATGCTTGCCAGTCAAGTGAATAACATCGAGATCATGCCTTCAGAACTGACTACGGATATTGAAGGGGTAGTGATTCAGCCCGAGCATGAATTATTGTATGTGCCCACTTTCAGGGATACGGAAGCCAGCAACGCCATTCAGGAAAAAAAGAGAAACAATGAGCCGCTACCCTGCTTTGTTGAGGGGACAGATACCAGACGACGCTTTTGTTATAAACTCCTGGCAGACTGGGTTGTCGGGGAAGCCGGGGCATCGTCTGCTGGCGGAAAAGTTGAAGATCAGGTGAGAAAGAAACTGGCTAACCAGTTACTTGACATTATTGAGCAGAGGGACCTGATTAAAGAACAGGGCACGCTGAATAATCGAAAGGAGTTGAGCCAGAAAATATCAACAGTTTTCGATATGGCAAGGGATGAGTTGATCTACACGCACCCGGGAAGCGAGGAGATCCTGGCGTGGGGAAAAATGAAAGGATACGTTAACAAAAGGCTGGTTGAACTGATAAAACAGGCCAACCCCCAGCTTTTTCCAGTCAAATCCCCATGACCGGCATGATTGGTCATGAGTATCCGTAATCTGACTGATAGCCAAACGTTTTCTTTAACCGCTCAATATAGTCCTTATCACGGCACAGTGTTTTACCCGGGCTGTCTGAGAGTTTGGCGACGGGAGCCCCATTCAGCTCGGTTAATTTCAGAACAATATTGGGCGCATTAAAGCCCATATCGTTGGTGAGATAGGTACCAATCCCAAAGCTGACATTAATTTTGCCAGCGAACCATTGGTAAATAGCCAACGCTTTATCAAAGTTCAGCTTATCACTGAACACCAGGCTTTTGCTGCGCGGGTCAATGCCCAGTCGGCGATAATGATCAAGGGCCAATTCCCCCCAGACGAAAGGGTCACCGGAATCATGGCGCATCCCCTGGTAGGCGCTGGCCAGCTCAACATCAAAGTCCTTCAGAAACGCTGCCATGCTGATGGTATCCGTAAGCGCTATGCCGAGCTGACCTTGATACTCATCCAGCCATACCCTTAACGCATCTTTCTGACTGGTCCGCAGACTCTGACCGAGAACCTGATGGGACTGCAGCCACTCATGGGCCATGGTGCCTACCGGTTTCAAGCCAAGGGTTCTTGCCAGATTCAGGTTGCTGGTGCCCGCAAAGTTATCTGGCAGGCGGTGCTTCAGGGTTTCCACGACGTGGTAATGCCAGTCCCTTGAAAACCGCCGACGCGTACCAAAATCGACCAGAATAATACCACTATCGCCCGGAAGCTGGCTCAGCTTTTCATCAAGGCGACGCTGGCCTTGAGTAATTACATCATCCTGAGCTCCCTGACCATAAAAGCTATGACCATGAAGCTCACTGACGATTGCCAGCAGGAAAATTTCAAAGTGGGTAATTTCACTCCAGAGCCCCTCAATCACCAACGACAATTGACCACTGGTCTGTTCAATGGCAACCGCATGTGGGTCAAGCCGGAAACCCTCAAGATACTCGATAAAATCATCCGCAATAAACGGCAGAGTAGACAGCCACTCAAGTTCTTCCGAACCCAGGCGCAGCTCTCCCAGAAATTCACACTGCCTTTTCAGTTGCTTTTTTGACAGGGCTAACGGCTGGTCACTCCGGCAATGAAACTCCATGCGAGCCCAGGCATCCGGATAGCGATGCACCATGGACTGCTGCATGGTGTATTTATACAGGTCGGTGTCGAGGAGGGTTGGTATAATCGGGCTATCCATACTTCTTTCCTTCAGAGAGCGTCGGCATCACTGACCGCATCAGCAATGATCAGATCGCTGGCACTCTCTACCAAAATAACTCCGCCGGCATTCAGTTCGGCAATAGCATCAGCCACTGATGATTCAGCCAGGCCACGGGTGGCGGCAAGATTGACATACACCTGAAAACCAGCCCGCTGCAGTTGCAATGCCGTGGTTTTTACACAGAAATCAAGCGCCAGACCACCAACCAATACGGTGGTAATGCCTTTATTGGTTAAAAATTCGATAACTCCTGTACTCAACCGTTCTACCAGATCATGAAAACAGGCACCATAGGGATGAATATCCATCTCGACCCCCTTCCAGACAAAATAATCATAATCCGTCACGTCGGGAAGCCCACTCACCAGCTCAAACCCCTGTGTGCCGGGGACAGCATGTCGATTCCAGCGAAGATCAACATTTTTATGACCGGTTACCGGCGTCAACTGCGGATACTCTGCCCCAGCCACCCATACTGCATTGGCCGGATGCGCATCCTTGGAACCCACACGAACACCAGCCAGCCGGGCCTGGCGATTCAACTCGGCAGCGATATTATGACCATCCGGAACCGGTAGCTCATCTGGACACAACGGGGTGAAACAGTTCTGGGCATCCACATCAAAAGCAGCAATGGTCTCCCTCGACCCAATGGCATACATTATTTTCACCGTGACAAAAGGAATCTGATTCACTAACATAGTGAATTATGTTCTCTAACCTGTCAACCAGAGTATCTGCCATCAGGATTTGTCCATGGGCCCCAAGCCGACCAAGAGCCTTCAGCCAATTAAAAGCCTCAAGACAATCAAGAGCCTGAACACGGCACTTATATCTGTCGATCTGGTCGTATTTCAGCTCAGCGCCAACAACAGCCTCCAGGTACTTGTTCATCAGTTACCGGAAAATAAGTGCCCCCAGCTCCCGGCAGGCAGAATAGAGCCTGAATTTGATCACTGCCTTGAAGATACGGCAAAACGACAACTGAGCCGACTGACGTCAGAACCTGCCACCTATTTCGAGCAGGTCGTCACCATTGGCGATAACCAGAGAGACTCCAGGGGCTGGTCATTAACCGTCGTTTACTACGCACTCCTTCGTCCGGGTAATGAACAGCCATTACAGGCCCAGGCGGCATGGGTTGATGTTGTGAATGATCAACCAGTAACCAGATTGGCCTATGATCATAACCAACTGGTTATGGAAGCGCTGGACAGACTGAAAAATAAAATACAGTACAGTGCGCTGCCTGTTTATCTGCTTCCAACAGAGTTCACGTTATCCGATATTCAAAATGTCTTTTCTGTTATTCTTGGCAAAGCCCCACCCATGCGCTCGATCCGCAACCGTTTCCTGAATTACAATCTGCTTGAGGATACCGGCAAAAAGCGCTATGGAAGCAACCGGCCCGCTACGCTTTACCAGACAAACCGACAGTCAGAAAACTGGTTATTTGACAGGCTCTATTTAACAACTAAAGTTTGAAAAATCTTCTGGTGAGAATTCATATTATATCCGGATTGTCACACATTAACCCCTGCAAATTGATTAGTAAAATTGATTAACAGCTACAAAAGTGCATTAAATGACAAGTGGCAGGAATAATAATGAAATATTGAATCATCTTTCTATTAATTTACTCAGATAAAGCCTTCCCCTGTGAATGCGCTATCCATTAAAAAGTAATTTTAATCGTCCACTTACTCCAAGAGAGCAATTTTCAAAGATGCATGTTAATTCGCTTCGATCTGGTACAGATACTAACAATATCATCATACAACCAACAGCAAATAACCCATTACTGGTAAAACCAGTAACAATATGGCGGCAGAGAGAAGTTGCCCTGCCAGACCAGCCAACGCAACAAAAAGTTCATTATTCACAGGCGCTCAACCCACCTCCTCAAACGGTTTTTTACCCGGTACCGCTACCAGTTGCAGCAGCACCACTACCAACGGTATCCGCACAGAGTGACACCTACCCCATTGCTGTTGTGTCAACACGCCGAAGAATTCCTGCTTTTATCCCCGCGCAAGAGCCAGGGCTTTACCTTTGTCGACCAACCTTTTGCGCTCCTCCCCCCACTTTTAGTCCATTCCAGGCCAGCCTGACGCCCTGCTACATCCCCCAACCGGCCTGCCCAGACACTGCAATTCAATTTTTGCCCCGGTTTCCGGCAGGATCAGCAGGAATAACACCAGCAAAAGCATCTGAAGCCCCGGAAGTCATGGAACTCATTACCGAAAACCGGGGAAGATACTTCACTTCAACCATTGACGACATTGCCTGCCATCGAAGAGCTGGTACTGGCAATATACAACTGGGGATTTTTAATCTGAAGGTTGGCCTGCGCTTTCCATTAGATCTAATGGCCAGCGATATGATCTCGTCACCAATACAGGGAAAGCTATGCTTCTCATCATGGAAGGCTCTGACCCAATACTTATCCAGACAACCCGCCGGCTGCTTTTATACTAAAGACCAGCAAAGAGAGCCCATCAGCAGAATCCCTATTTTCCTGAAATGTGATGAAATGAAATCATCTTCATCTACTCAGCTGGCAATCTCTCAGGAGACCATTGACCCATTGGAGGCAGAGCAGGAAATACCAAAAATTATCGATCACCTGAAATCCCTGAATGAGAAAAGAGTCACTGCCAGAATAGTATTCTTTGACTCCAAACAAGTTGGCGGAATAGCTTGCCATAGAGACCCGACAACAGGCTATCTTGCCTATTTTATGTTTAACACACCTACAGTGTATACGTCACTGTCAGTATCATCGCTCAGGGGGCTGTTTTGCGAACTGGAAGCTACCATAGAGCATTCCATGAATGACAGTGAGTTATCAGATTATATTGAATCTTTGGGTGTAGGCTGCTTTCTTAGACGAGGCATTCGCAGAAGGGGGAGCATACAGTTATTTTCTCACACTGTTAGTTTTCTATCAGATGATTAGTCCGGGAGATAATAAGACATCACGCTTCTTAATCCAGCTATTTAACAATTTAATCAGGCAAAGTGACTCACAATGAACAACAATCCATACACAACAAACGCCACTGCACAAGGATACCCCAGATACGGTGTGCCAGTACCAGCTCAACTGGCTTCTCCTTATCGACAGCCCTCCTTTACAGGAATGCCCCATTGGCAGGGACGAAATATAAGTCACACAGCTCATCTGGCACAGCGACTTCAACTCCCATACTTTACAGGTCAACAGGGGCAGATGTTCACCTCATATTTAAACCCGGATTTCACCGGTCCTGGCAGCACCAGCATTGCCGATGTGCAACCGCACATGCGACAAAGGAAAAAGTCGGCACCCGTACATGTCCCAACACCCCATACTTCAGAACATACCCCCAAATCTACAGCAACAGGCAATCCGAATCGGCCCCACCCCAGAAAATCTGAGCACTGCCCCGACGATGGAAAAAGACACACTGATAGCTTTTCTCAAACATCATCCGCCAACGGGATTAATGAATCAGCTGAAAGTGCTGAAGCATCGTTATCAGAAGACAACGGAATGTTACCCGGAGCATTCGCTGGCAGCTCAATCAATCCTTATTCCAGCCTGCAAAATAATGCCCATGTACAAGTGCTTATGGCCGAATTATGGGCAGCCACCCTCAACTATGAAAATACTTTTGGGATCCCCCCCTCTAACACCTTGCTGGCAAGAGCTTTTCATTTATTTTTACAGCAAAACCAAAATCATAAGACACCCTTGCTGCCTACTCCGACCACTTTCAATCAGCCAACCGTGAACTGGATGCCTTCCCACAGCCAGCAGTGCCTTGATGTAATAGAATGTTTAAACCTTTATCGAAACCAACGCATATATGGCGATATCATTCATGTTACAGACCATAAATCCGCTGGTCTTGGCAGAGCTTACATCTACCCACTACACATTAAATTCCGCATTTGGTTCCCTGAGGCGTTTAAAGCACTGCCCAACCAACAAATCAAGGCAATGAAGTTAGAAGGGAATCTGAAATTTAATCAGAGCGAAGTGGCAGCGTATGTCAAAAAACATTCTGAAGGAGCTTTTTATGACCTACGGCTTCAGAATGTAAAGCATGCAAAAGAAATTCCCATCTATTTGATAGCTACCGCCTTGATTGATGAAGCCCGTAGAAGAATTACACCTGAATCCCAACAGGTGCTGACTCATATTAAATCGCTTTTCGGACAGCCAATCACTGCAGATATCCTGATATTTTTTAGCAAGCACCAGGGAGGTATTGCCTGCCATTATGATGAAGCAAGTGGCATCAGTACCCGCTTCCTTTTCAGACTGCCTGATCAAGAATTCAAGAGTGTCCCGATCGCAGAATTGTCGAATAAATACCGTAAATTGCAGGCAAAAATAAAACCAATCGATGATGAAAAATTAAAAAGCTATGTTTTTGGCTTTGGGGCTGAAGCCTTTATGAGAGACTTTAATATAAATAACATAAAACTGCGCTCCAACGAGGTTTCTCTCCTTCCGAAAGAGGACTGACAGCAAAAAGCCGCCAGCCGTATAAAATGACGTTAACGCTCAATCCGCCATGTTGTACCTTCTCTGCTGTCCTGAAGAATAACTCCCCGGGCAGCAAGCTCATCACGGATACGATCTGCTTCAGCAAAATCACGATGCCTTTTGGCATTGTTGCGTTGCTCAATCATGCTTTCAATCATGGCTTCATCCACATCCGCACCGGATTTCAGAAACACTTCCGGATCCCGCTGCAGAATACCCAGAACCCCACCAAGCTTAACCAGCAGGGCAGCCAGTGACAGGGCAGCAGATTCGTCCTGACTGCGCACGGTATTGAGGTGACGCACCAGCTCAAACAATACGGCCAGCCCTTCTGCAGTATTGAAGTCATCGTCCATAACCTTGAAGAACCGCTGCTCGAACTCATTATTTTCTGCTGCGGACACCCCTTCCAGGTCAAGCCCTTGTAACGCGGTGTACAGACGCTCAAGACGTACGCCCGCCTCTTTCAGGCTATCTTCGGAATAGTTGATCGGGCTGCGGTAGTGGCTGGAGATCATAAAGTAGCGAACCACTTCTTCATCGTACTTATCCAGCACTTCCCGGATAGTAAAGAAGTTACCAAGGCTCTTGGACATCTTCACATTATCGATGCGGATTGCGCCAGAGTGCATCCAGGTATTCACAAACCTGGCATCGTTACACGCTTCGCTCTGGGCAATCTCATTCTCATGATGAGGGAACTTCAGATCTGAACCGCCACCATGAATATCAAAGGTATCGCCCAGACAGCATTTACCCATAACAGAGCACTCAATATGCCAGCCCGGACGCCCCTCACCCCAGGGCGATGACCAGCTGGGCTCACCGGGCTTGGCAGCTTTCCACAAAACAAAATCCAGTGGATCTTCTTTTTGCTCTTCCACCTCAATTCGGGCACCCGCTTCCAGCTCTTCAAGCACCTTGCCGGACAGCTTGCCGTAATCCGCAAACTTATGAACGCGGTAATAGACATCCCCGTTACCTGGTGCGTAGGCAAACCCCTTACCGATCAGCTGCTCGATCATTGCCACCATGCCCGGTACAAATTCGGTGGCCTTGGGCTCCTGGTCTGGTGGCAGGTTACCCAATCGCTGGAAGTCTTCCTGCATGGCGGCGATCATACGACCGGTCAGGGCCATAAAATCCTCACCATTTTCGGCCGCCCGGCGAATAATCTTGTCATCTACATCCGTAATATTGCGAACATAGGTCAGATCATAACCACGGGCACGGAGATAACGAGCCACCACATCAAACGCCGTTACCGTACGAGCGTGACCAATATGACAGTAGTCGTACACCGTCATACCACAAACGTACATGCGCACGTGATTGCCATCCAATGGGGTAAACGGCTCTTTCTTACGGGTCAGGCTGTTATAAATCTGCAGCACTTTATCGGTATCCTTTCTTCAAGCCTTATTGGCCCAGGTATCTTTCAAACCAATGGTCAGGTTAAACACCGGGTGTTCGGCGCAGTGGTCACGGCGGTCTGCAACAAAGTAACCTTCACGCTCAAACTGGAAGGACTGTTCCGGTGCCGCATTGACCAGCGATGGCTCAACCCACGCCTGAGTCACCTTCAGGGAGCCCGGATTCACATGACTCAGAAAGTCCTCTTCACCACGATCCGGTGCCGGATGGCTGAACAGACGATCATAAATTCTCAATTCAGCCTGTTGGCCGTGAGTCGCCGAAACCCAGTGAATAACGCCACGAGGACGAATACCTTCCGGTGGATCTTCCCCTACCGTACCCGGCACATAAGAGGCATGAACTTCAACAATATTGCCACTCTCATCACGGATCACTGCTTCCGCCTTAATGACATAGGCACTTCTGAGACGAACATAATCACCAATCACCAGACGCTTGAACTTTTTGCGGGATAAGGTGGTATCTTCGGTGAAGTCTTCCTGATCGATGTAGATTTCCCGGGTAAACGGCAGGGTTCTCTGCCCCAGCTCCGGACGATTAGGATGTGCTGCCGCCGCCATCTCCTGCACCTCGCCTTCCGGCAGGTTCTGAATCACCAGCTTCAAAGGCGAGAGTACCGCCATGGCTCGGGCGGCATTGGTGTTCAGGTCATCACGAATGGCATGCTCCAGCATGGACACATCAGCCGTGCCATCGGATCGGCTTACACCCAACATCTCGGAAAAGCGGCGGATGGAAGTCGGGGTATAACCACGACGACGCATACCGGAGATGGTTGGCATTCGGGGATCGTCCCAACCATTCACCACACCTTCATCCACCAGCTTTTTCAACTTGCGCTTGGAAGTCACCGTGTAATTCAGGTTGGTACGGGCAAACTCATACTGTCGGGGTCTGGCCGGAACCGGCAGGTTATCCAGGAACCATTCATAGAGAGGACGGTGATCCTGGAACTCCAGGGTGCAGATAGAGTGGGTAATATGCTCAATGGCATCTTCCTGGCCATGGGCAAAGTCATAGCTGGGGTAAATGCACCACTTGTCGCCGGTCTGATGGTGAGGCACCTTGCGAATCCGATAGAGAACCGGGTCCCGCATGTTCATATTGGGGCTCTGCATATCGATTTTGGCCCGCAGGGACGCCTTGCCTTCTTCATAGTCACCGGCCCGCATTTTGGCAAATTCAGCCAGGTTTTCTTCGACAGACTTGTTTCTGTCCGGGCTCTCAACACCGGGCTTATTGAAATCACCCCGGTTAACGCGCATGGCTTCAGCGTTCTGATGATCCACGTAGGCCTTGCCTTCACGAATCAGGTGCAGAGCCCAATCATAAAACTGGTCAAAATAGCTGGAGGCATAACGAACCTCACCAGACCACTGGAAGCCCAGCCAGCGGATATCTTCCTGAATGGCATCCACATAGACCTGTTCTTCTTTCTCCGGGTTGGTATCGTCAAAACGGAGGTTGCACTCACCCTGGTACTTTTCTGCCAGACCAAAGTTCAGACATATGGAAGTAGCGTGGCCAACATGGAGAAAACCATTCGGCTCTGGAGGAAAGCGGGTATGAATACGGCTGACCCGGCCTTCTGCCAAGTCTTTTTCAATAATCTGTTCCAGAAAGTTTCTGGCTTTTTCGGTAGCAGTCATTGTCACTGATGCATCTATGAGAGGTTACTGGCGAACAGGGTTTAGATACCTGCGCCATAATCGGCTGAGACTACCATATCTGCCAATGCTGGAAAATAACTCATTATCCTGCCAGGAGGATTTACCAGGTATGGTTTCACTTTTTACCGACAGACAGGCCTGACAGACAATAATAGATCGTATTGACTATCAGTATTCGGCCCCTGGTTTAACGAATAGGTTTTACACAGGTACGAGAAACACCTAGAATCCCTGGTTTTCCTGACGCTCCCAGAGTCTGCGGACGTTATGTAACAGACGTTATTTAACAAGAGTGGTGACCCACATGATGGTCGTATTACACACCAATTTCGGTGATATCAAACTGGACCTGGATGCTGAAAAAGCACCAAAAACCGTTGCCAATTTCATTGAGTATGCGAATAGCGGCCATTTTAATGGCACCATTTTCCACCGTGTTATCGATGGTTTTATGATCCAGGGCGGCGGCTTTGAGCCTGGCATGGTGCAAAAATCAACCAGGATGCCCATCGACAATGAGGCCGATAACGGCCTGAAGAATGAAACCGGGACGATTGCCATGGCCAGAACCATGGACCCGCACTCGGCATCTGCCCAGTTCTTTATTAATGTCAAAGACAACCACTTCCTTAACCACAGCGCCAAAACCAGTGATGGCTGGGGCTACTGCGTCTTCGGCAAAGTGACTGAAGGCATGGATATCGTCAACAAGATCAAAGGGGTTAAAACCACTTTCCGTGCTGGCCACCAGGATGTTCCGGTAGAAGACGTGGTGATTGAGTCCGCAGAAGTGCTTGAGAACGTGGAAACCGCCTGATGAAGGCGCTGTTTATTTCAGACCTTCACCTGACACCAGAATGCCCGGCGGTTGCCCGGGCGTTCTGCCATTATCTGGCCGATCGGGCCCCGCAGGCTGATGCCCTCTATATTCTGGGTGACTTCTTTGAATATTGGGTCGGGGATGATGCCATGGATGACTTTCAACACGATATTGCCCAGCGACTCAGACAGTATACCAACAGCGGCAAGGCCCTGTACCTGATGCCCGGCAACCGGGATTTCGCCATCGGGAAAAGCTTCCTGCAGGCCACCGGCGCACAGTGGCTGAAAGACCCGACACTGATCACGATTAATAACCAGAAAATTCTGCTGATGCACGGTGACTCACTCTGCACTGAAGACAAGCAGTACCAGCGCTACCGAAAAATTATCCGTAATCCCCTGGTGATGGCTTTACTGCGTATGACTCCCTTGACTTACCGCAAGAATCTGGGCCACAAAATCCGCCAAAAAAGCAAAGCGGCCAAAATCGGAAAAGCGCTGGACATTATGGATGTTACGCGATCCGAAGTGGTTGAGGCGATGGAAAGGTTCGAGGTAGATACCTTGATCCACGGCCATACGCACCGCCCGGACATCCATGAAGTCACCTTAAAACATGGGATCGGCAAACGCTTTGTATTGGGCGACTGGACGAATAAGGGCTGGGAGATTGAACTGGACAGCAATGGTATAACGCTGGATGCTTTCCCGATCAAACATCCATGATCCGCGAGTAAAAAAGTGACTGCACCTGATGCCCTGGCATGAAAACCATAATTTTTTTCAAAAATTGAACAAATGATCCTCTGATATTGTCAATAGAAATAATCTTACATTCATTAAGAGGATTTGATCATGTTTTCCAGTCTCATCACCAATACTCCTGACACAAGACTGCCAATTAATTCCCAAGAGCCTCGGTCCTCAGCATCAACAGCGGCTGCCAAGGCATTTAAGTTCGCTACGTATGGTGTTTTGGCGTGTAGTTACGGATGTTTGACCAGCATAGCGATCCACAGGGTCCAATCATACTACAATCAGCCTGCCGACGATTTTTTAGACCAATACTACTTTGGTAACGATACAGGTCAATGGATCAACTATCAGCAACTACGTAGCGAACATCAAACCCTGTCTTTCTTTGCTCAGGCAGTGATTTCAGGAACCATCACATTGGCTGCCCACATGTTTATGAACAAAATTTTTCCCACTCAAACGTCAGCCCCACCTACCCCCCTCTAACACTGAAAACCAGCCTGCACAGAGTCAATCCGCTGCAGGACTTATCATCCCGAATAAACCCTCAGATATAGTCTGACGAAAAATCAGGTACCACTGTGACATCGGATGTCACTTATTTTTGACTTATCGATGGCACCCCCGGGTTTCCGACTAAAACTGCTGGTCACATTAAATTGCTGCAGATATTGAACAACATCCAGATGACCCATTTTCTCAGCAATGGAAAGTACATCCGTATTGTTGGCAGGGTTTGAGTAGCGAATGTCGGCACCCTGTTGATGCAGGTACATAACGGTATCCAGATGACCATAATCTGATGCAGTCCAGATCGCGCTGCCAAAGTTCCGGCTTTCCACATTAACGTCAGCCCCCAGTTCAACAAGATACTTCACCACATCAACATGCCCACCTTGGCACGCCTTCCAGAGCAGTTCAGAGATGTCAGGCTTGGGCGCAGTACTGAAATGGGTCTCGAATGCGCTGAGCAGATACTTTACCGCTTTCAGGTGGCCTTGACTTGACGCATGAATGAGCGCCGATGAAACGTGTGACGGTTTGATAAGCTGCTGTATGGTGTACTCTTCAAACAGGTATTCCAGTACGTGGCAGTGACCTCCCAGGGCGGCGACAAAAAGCAAAGAATCCGCATCAATTGCTGCGGATTTATGAACCAGAAGCATGACCAGCTCAAGGTGCCCCTTCGATGCAGCCTCAACAACAGGCGTATCGAGCGTGACGTTGGCGTTGATATCTGCGCCTTTTTCCAGCAGGAGTTTGACCAGTTCAAAGTGCCCGCCGGCGCAGGCCTGACACAACGGAGTTTGCTGGCCTGAGCAATTGGCTTCAATGTCTGCCCCCCTGTCAAGTAGCCACGTTACAGCTTCAATTGAGCCACTGCGGGCCGCAGCAGAGATCGGGGAATCGTAACCCGCCCCATTAACGTTGATGGCTGCCCTGCTGGCAATGTAATTCATCATCACCACCTTGCCACCCTCAGCCGCTTGCCGGAACAGAGTGGCGCTGAGGTGGGGAGTGTCAAGATTCAGATTCAGGTGCCTAAGCAGGAACCTCAACAGTTGCACATTACCAGAATGGGCCGCTGCCTCAAGAGGGTGCGGGTTTGTCTGGGAGTATGTGTTACCGCATCCGGCGTTGATATCCGCCCCCTGATCAAGCAGATATTTGACCATTGGCAGATTGCCGCTGCGACAGGCAGCCCAGATCAAGGTTTTACTGCCGGTTTCGCCATGGCTATTGTTTGCACCTCGTTCGAGCAGTAACTTGACCTGCTCGAAATGGCCATTGATTGCCGCAACATGAACCGGGGTACGATGACCGGTACTGTGGTTATCAATATGCTCGCCGAGATTGAGCAGATACTCGATTAGATTGGTCGATCCCATTCTGGCCGATTGGTAAATCAGAGCATCCATGCCCCGGCAACCGACTTGCAACTGGGCACCGTTCTCTTTCAGAAACTTCACCACATCCTGATGGCCTGCATGAATGGCCCAGTACAGTGGAGAGATAAAACCTGTGGTACTGCCAGCCTGAATGTCTGCATTATATTCCAGCAGAACCTTGACTATCTCCAGATGCCCTGAAACGGCCGCCATCACAAGAGGTCCATAAAGAGAACCCTTTGCGTCAGGGAGTGCCCCCTTAGCCAGCAGAAGTTTTACCACTTCAAGCTTGCCAGCCCCGACTGCCAGCCAGAGTGGGGTGCACTGAGCCCCCATCTTAATAGTCCTGCCCAGACGGGCTATAACATAAGGGGACGTCCCGTGAATGCTGACCGGTTGTTGATCCAATGTTGCAATCTGCTCGGAGAGGTCGCCATTAACATCGGCACCCCGTTGCAGCAATCCTGAAATGGCGAGGATTTTTCCATTCAGGATTCCAGAGACAAATTGTCTTTGCCAGTTGTCCGGCAAGGCGCGTGGGTTATGATTCCATGATGGTGCAATGGCTCTTTTCGTCAGGGAAGTGACGGGAACAGCGCGATTGCAGGCAGGCGCTTTTGGCAAGGCAGGAAAAACAGGGGCTGACGACTTATCCCTGGCACCAGGGCCAGAGAGCGTTGTACCGGCGAATGTGCTCTGGCTATCAGGACTGGAAACTGCACTATACATTTTGTCATTCCAATTCAGATTTCGAGAACCCTGTTGGACAATTATTTCCCTTTTTTTATCCGCCAGACGTTTATTTAACAACAAAGACAGCCAGAGATTTTAAAACCACGACAATGTAGAGCCGGTTTATCAAGTTTTATGCACAGTGGTCACAGCGGCGAAGACTCTGCTACCAATATTCTCAGACAGGCACCCCGCTGTGAAATCGGATTTCACTCATTTTTTGACTCATCGATCGAGGAAAAGTGCTCCCCGGGCTTCCGACAAAGACTGCTGGTCATTGGGAGAAAATGATTAAGCTGCTGCAGGTATTGAGCAACATCCTGATGACCCATTTGCTCCGCTATGGAAAGTACATCCGTATTGTTGGCAGGGTTTGAGTAGTGAATGTCGGCACCCTGTTGATGCAAGTACATGACGGTATCCAGATGACCATACTTTGATGCAGTCCAAACCGCGCTGCCAAAGTTCTGGCTTTCCACATTCACGTTAGCCCCCAGCCCAGCAAGATACTTCACCACATCAACATGCCCACTTTGGGCCGCCATCCAGAGCGGTTTAGAGATGTCAGGCTTGGGGGCAGTACTGAAATGGGTCTCGAATGCGCGGAGCAGGTACTTTACTGCGTTCAGGTGGCCATGAAAAGACGCTTGAATGAGTGCCCCTGAAAAGTGTGACAGTTCGATACGCTGCAGTATTGTGTTCTCTTCAAACAGGTATTCCAGTATGGGGCAGTTACCTCCCAGGGCGGCACCAAAAAGCAAAGAACCTGCATCAATTGCTGCGGATTTATGAACCAGACGCTTGACCAGCTCAAGGTGCCCATTAAATGCAGCCCCAAAGATAGGCGAGTGGAGACCTTCGTCAGCATTAACATTAGCATTAACCTCTGCGCCTTTATCCAGCAGGTATTCCACCATCTCCACAAGCCCCTTCTGCGCTGCTATATAGATAGGGGTACGAAAACCTGAAGCATCGGCATTGACGCTGACGCCCCTGTCAAGCAGGTATGCCACGGTATCAATACTGCCAGCTCTGGCCGCAAAATAGATTGGCGAATCCAACCCTGTATTGCCGTCAAGTCTTGCGCCCTTGCTGACCAGGAATTTGACCAGTTTAAAGTGCCCCCGGGCGCAAGCCTGACACAGTGGAGCTTGTGGGCCTGAGCAGTTGGCCTCAATGTTTGCACCCTTTTCAAGTAGCCACTTCACCGCTTCGATAGAGCCACTGCGAGCCGCTGCTGAGATCGGGGAATCGCAACCCGTTTCATTAATGTTGATAGTTGCCCTGTTGGCAATGTAATCCATCATCACCACTTTGTCTCCCTCAGCAGCGTGGCGGAACAGAGTAGCGCTGAGGTCGGGGGTGTTGATAGTCAGATTCTGATGCTCCAGCAAGTACGCCAACAGTTGGCAATTGCCAGAATGAGCAGCAGCCTCAATGGGGTGGGGTTCTGTCCAGGGGTAGGTATTACCGCCGCCAGCGTTGATGTCCGCCCCCTGATCAAGCAGATATTTGACCATTTGGAGGTTGCCGCTGTAACAGGCAGCCCAGATCAAGGTTTTGCCACCGGTTTCGCCATGGCTATTGTTGGCACCTCGCTCAAGCAGTAACTTGACCGGCTCAAAATGGCCATTGATTGCCGCAGCATAAACCGGGGTATGCTGACCGGTACTGTGGTTATCAATGTCCTCGCCGAGATTGAGCAGATACTCTATTAAATTGGTCGATCCCCTTCTGGCTGATTCGTGAATCAGAGCATCCATGCCCGGGCAACCAACTTGCAAATGGGCACCGTTCATTTCCAGAAACTCCACCACATCCTGATGGCCAGCATGAACGGCCCAGTACAGTGGAGAATTAACACCTGTGGTACTGCCAGCTTGTATGTCTGCCTTATATTCCAGCAGGACCCTGACTATATCCAGATGCCCTGCAACGGCTGCCATCTCAAGAGGTGCAAAGCGATAGTCCCTGGCGTCAGGGAGTGCCCCCTTAGACAGCAGAAGTTCTACCACTTCAAGCTTGCCAGCCCCGGCTGCCAGCCAGAGCGGGGTGCACAGAGCCCCCAGTCCGGCAGTCTTGCCCAGGCGGACTGTAACAGAGGGGTGCGTCCCATGAATGTTGACAGGTTGTTGAGCCAATTTTGCAATCTGGCTGGAGAGGTCGCTATTAACATCTGCACCTTGTTGAAGCAATCCTGAAATGGCCTCGATTTCTCCATTCAGGATTCCAGAGACAAATTGCCATTGCCAGTTTTCCGGCAAGGGGAGTGGGTTATGATGCCCTGATGGTGCGATGGTTCTTTCCGTCAGGGCAGCGGCGGGGACAGGGCTGTTGTGAGCAAGGGAAGTTTCTTTTGGCAAGGCAGGAAGAACAAGGGCTAACGACTTATCCGTGGCATCAGGGCCAGAGGGAGTTGTACCGGCGAAAGTGCTCTGGCTATCAGGACTGGAAACTGCACTATACATTTTGTAATTCCAATTCAGTTTTCGATAGCCCTGTTGGACATTTATTTCCCTTTTTTTATCCCCCGTACGTTTATTTACAAGCAAAGACGGCTAGAGATTTTAAAACCACGACAATGCAGAGCCGGTCTATCACGTTTTACGGACAGTCGTCACAGCGGCGAAGCCCCTGGCACCAATATTCTCAGACAGGCACACCACTGTGAAAACGGAATAGTTTGTCCGGAGACTCAATGGCATCCTGTTCAATCCCGGCGAATATCGCCACCCGGTCAGCCACTGACCCGCCATTAATGGCCTCTGCCAATGCCAGATAGTCCTGAAAATGTCGACTTTCAGACTTCAATAATGACTGATAAAACTTCTGCAATTCATCGTCCAGCCATGGCGAGAGTGCCGCAAAACGCTCACAGGAACGGGCTTCAATAAACGCCCCCATCACCAGGGTATCGACCAGCCTGAATGGTTCAAACGTTCTGATGGCAGCACTTAACTGCCCCGCATAGCGACCGGCTCCAAGGTGAACATAGGGAATATCCCTGCGTGCCATAATGGCCAGAACCTGCTCATAGTGCCGCAACTCTTCACGGGCCAGTCTGGACATTTTGTTCAGCAGGCTTAACTGATCTTCTATTCTGAGTTGCAGCCCACCTTTCTGCTGTTCACAGCGGCCATTACCCCGGACGAACGTCCCGGTGCGATAACGGCTCATAATCGCCATCGCTGATTGAGCGGCCTTCAGTTCATTATTGGCATGATCAACCAGAATCACCGCAAGATTCTCTGGTTTGCGCGCTTCATCAATCCATGCCTCAGGGGTTGGACAGGGTAAGAATTCAAGAATGGGCGAAATATTGGTCATAACTGGCTCACCTGGCTGAGCCAGCATGGTAACACGAGCGACAGGAGGGCGTTAAAGTGAGGCATCAATGTCTTTTTCTTATGAAGCAGGAGATCAAGCAGACCCATAAAGCACGCTGAAGCTACAAAGGTCAGATTCACCAATGCGCAGAATAAAAAACGCTGTCAGACAACTGACAGCTTTTTTTATTCAACTTATTGCCATGGCTTTAGAAACGGTATGCTACACCGGCCATATATACCCAGGGATCCAGAGATACATCAATTTTGTAATCATTTGAGCCATCTGTGAAAGTACCCGTTGTATCTATGTCCATATACCAGACGGCAGCATTCACACTCCAGTTATCAGCAACCTGGTAATCAAAACCGACCTGAGCCGCCAGACCAAGGGAGTCATCCAGCTTCAGATTCCGAAAACCAGCATTCGAACCAGCACCAACAAACTTTTCACTGAAAAAGATAGTGTAATTCAAGCCCGCGCCAAAATAGGGCTGGAACGCTGACGCATTACCCATTGGATAATACTGAACACTCAAAGTAGGTGGTAAGTGCTTTACTTCAGCGAAATCACCAAGACCAGAAAGCCCACCCTTACCCTGCAACTTGTGTGAGAATGGAGTAGCTGCAAGCAACTCAATACCGAAATTATCCTGAATCATATAAGTCAATGATAATCCCAGTTGAGTCTCATTATTGACATCCACTTTTGAGTCAGGCTGTTCGACCCCTGCTACATACAGATTTCCACTATCCACATCAGGATTTACACTGGCCAGACCACCACGAACAATAAAGTCACCAGCCTCATAGGCCTGTGCGGCACCAGATAGCAATACAGTTGCACTGATAATAGCGAGAGAAAGCGATTTGATTTTCATTCCTTACCTTTTTTGTTATTTATCAACCGGAAATGTAATATGCTGTTATTATATAAAGTTCGCCAGCACATTTATTGACCCAGATCAATTCTTCAAAAAACACAACGGTTTCCATAAGATCTCTTTTATAAATACAAATATTCATGGAATAACATTCCACATACTCCTAACTGCACAGCATTCTATTGACCCAGATCATAAAAACATCAGTTCCGCTCATGCATGATGGAACTATAACAAGCAGAATATTCAGCAAGAGAGGAAACATTATGCGTGGAATTACCAAGGTTCTGGCCGTTGTTGATACCAGAAAGGAACAGCAGCTTGCCCTTGAACGGGCCAGCCAGATCTGCCGGGTAACCGGTGCTGCCCTGCATATTCTTGCGCCAAACCCCAGGGCCGATGGTGAATCAATGGTTCGCCTGGAAGCACTGGCTGAGCCACTGATGTCTGAGGGTCAGGAGGTTTATCTGCATGAAACATGGAATGGCTCTGTTATTGAAACCATTATCCATGTGCGTCAGATGGAACGCTGCCACCTGGTAGTCAAAGATGCCAAGTTAATCACCGCCCTCAAGAAAGCCTTCTCTACGCCTGAAGACTGGAGCCTCCTCCGCCGCTGCCGGGTTCCTGTACTGCTGGTGCAGGATAATAGTGACTGGACTAAAGGCAAAATCCTCGCGGCCATTAACGCCGACCCGAGAGACCATTATCACAGCATTCTTAACCAGGCGATCCTGCAATATGCGACGGACATCGCCAGTGAGTTCTCATCAGAGCTGCATCTGGCCACCGCTTACCCGACAACGATGCTGGCGATTCAGGATCACGGTGATGGACGGACTGACAAGGACTACTACGAAAAGCATTGTCAGGAATATGCCCGGGAGTTCAATCTCAATGAAGACTATTTCCATATTGAACCCGGTCCAACCGAGACCATGATCCCCGCGCTGCTGCAAGACATTGATGCCAAACTTCTGATTCTTGGCACTCACGCAAGAACCGGCATCAGCGCCCTGGCTATTGGCAATACCGCCGAACAGCTGATCTCCGAGGTCAAAACCGATATTCTGGTACTGCAGCCAAAACATCACATGATCCCACTGGAGCGCGAACTGGGTAAATAAGCCGACACCATAGCTGCCAGCCCCCATCCTGGCAGCCACCTCAAAATATTTCAGTCACGAAACCGGATAAAGCGGCTAAAAACTTCTATATTGTCCTAGGAGCCTGTCGGACTTAAGCGTCCGTAGCGAGGATTGCGAGAAATTGAGGATAAAAATTTCTGCTTCTGAGGAGAATAGCGGGGCTAT